>URWL01000021.1 GCA_900551465.1 uncultured Blautia sp.
CTGAGCAAGCTGTCCTCCATTGGGGAAGAACTGGATGCAGAACAGAGGTTACAGATCTTCCGGGATTTCTTCCGGGCAGATGAACCCCAGTGCTTTCCTTTCGATATGAAGGCTTTTGCCAAAAAGGGGAGCAGCTTCAAGGACTGGATCTGTCCACAGTCCATGGAATTTTCCAAAGACTGCTTCAAGATCAATGAACGGTTCGGGCGGGTGCTGTATATGCAGGACTATGCCAGTTATGTCAAGGATGACATGATCTCGGAGCTGTGCGATCTAAGCCGGGACTTGATGCTGTCCATCGATATCCTCCCGGTACCCACAGACGAAGCGGTGCGTGAGATCCAGAACCGTCTGCCTGGCGTGGAGACCAATGTGACCAACTGGCAGAGACGCCAGAATGCCAACAATAACTTTTCTGCCATTGTGCCTTATGATATGGAATTGCAAAGGAAGGAAACCAAAGAGATGCTGGATGACCTGACCACCAGGGACCAGCGAATGATGTTCGGCATCCTCACCATGGTGCATATGGCAGACAGCAAGAAACAGTTGGATTCGGATACGGAGAGCATCCTGTCGGTGGCAAGAAAGCATTTATGTCAGATGGCAACCTTGAAATGGCAGCAAGTGGATGGACTCAATACGGTACTGCCTTATGGCATCCGCAAGATCAATGCCCTTCGTACCCTGACCACAGAATCCACCGCAGTGCTGATCCCCTTCCATACCCAGGAGATCATGCAGCCGGGCGGTATTTATTATGGGCAGAATGCAGTGAGCAAAAATATGCTGGTGGCAGACCGGAGGAAGTTATTGAATGGAAACTCCTTCCGATTGGGTGTCAGCGGTTCAGGAAAGAGTTTCTCAGCAAAAGAAGAGATCGTGGACCTTGCCCTGTCTACGGAAGATGACATCCTCATTTTAGATCCAGAGTCGGAATTCGGTTCTTTGGTGGAAGCGCTGAATGGGGAAGTGATCTCCATTTCTGCAACGTCCCACACCCATCTGAACGCGCTGGATATGGACTCTGCCTATGGCAATGACAAGAATCCGCTGATCGAGAAGTCGGAGTTTATCCTGTCCCTGTTTGAACAGTTGGTGGGTGCTGGAAATCTATCCGCCAAGGAAAAATCCATCCTGGACCGCTGTACCGCAGATGTGTACCGGGAATATATCCGAAGCGGTTACCAAAGCGAAGTACCGACCTTGAAAGAGCTGTACCGACAGCTCATGCTCCAGCCGGAAGAGGAAGCCAGGGGGCTTGCCTTGTCTTCAGAATTGTTCATCAACGGAAGCCTAAATACCTTCGCCCAGAAAACCAATGTAAATACGAAGAATCGCATCATTGCCTATGATATCCGGGAACTGGGAGAGCAGCTCATGCCTCTGGGAATGCTGGTCACCTTGGACAGCATCTTCAACCGGGTGATCCAGAACTGGAAGAAAGGAAAGACTACCTGGATCTTTGCCGATGAGTTTTATCTGTTGTTCCGCTATCAGTATAGTGCGGACTTTTTCTACCGGCTCTACAAGAGAATCCGTAAATACCATGGATTTGTCACAGGTTTAACGCAGAACGTAGAGGAACTTTTGAAGTCGGATACGGCAAGACTGATGCTGGCAAACAGTGAGTTTTTGATCCTTTTGAACCAGGCTGCCACAGACCGGGATGAACTGGCCATCCTTTTGAACATTTCCGAGAACCAGTTATCCTATATCACCAATGTAGGCGCAGGGAAAGGTCTGATCCGCTGTTCCGGGAATCTGGTGCCATTTGAGAACAGCTTCCCGAAGAACACGAAGCTGTACCGCTTGATGACGACAAAACCAGGGGAATGCTAGTAAAAAAGATATTTTTGTGGGGTGCTGCTGAACGTTCTTCGGCAGCATTCTTTTGGGAAGGAGGGAATGTAAATGGAAGAAGGAAAAACAGTGGAAAGCCAGGAAACGAGAGGACCGCTTCGGGAGCAGGACAGTATCCGGGCGTTACTGGAGCTTTTGGAACAACAGGGCATGGAACAGGAAAAAGGGGATGTGATCCGCATGGCAGATCATATCGATTCCATGGAAATGCAGCTAGGAACCGTCTTGAAGGAACTGGGGGAGATGAAGAAGCAACTGGGTGTGATGCAGGAAAGCAAGGTCAAGCTCTTTGCGGTGAACACGATCCAGAAGGCGGAACATCAGGTGCAAACACTTCGTTTTCAGGTGGGAGAATGGAAACGAAAGTTTGTGGAACGGGCAGAACAGGCAGTGTTTGATTTTAAAGAAAAAGGTAAAGATGCCCTTGCCTCTGCGGTAAAAGGCATGCACCTTACCCAAGGCTTGCAAAAGCTGCAGTCTTCCTTACATACGGTCATGCTGTCGATGGATCAGAAGATTGACCGTCTGGGGAGTATGGCGGAGGAACTGCACGCTGCCAAAGGGCATCTGAAAAACGCATTTTTGGAAATGAA
Organism: uncultured Blautia sp.; assembly: GCA_900551465.1. Classification (GTDB taxonomy): domain Bacteria; phylum Bacillota; class Clostridia; order Lachnospirales; family Lachnospiraceae; genus Blautia_A. Next base: position 2,457 of record URWL01000021.1, read on the forward strand.
CGGAAAAGATACCGCAAAGATCACAGAGCGAAATCCGGAACAGGGGATCATCTTCCAAACCCAGAAGGTGTTATTCCAATCCATGCGGAGCATCCATAAGCTGGAACAAAAAACGGAGCGATTGCAGCAGCAGATCGGGAAACTGGAAGAAAGACAAGGAAAACAGGCATCTTTAAAAGATACCTTGCAGGAGCTTCGGCAGGAAACAGCACCCCGTCAGCTTGGGAAAGAAGAAAAACAGAAGGCAGCGATTCGATAAAGGGGAGTTTTCTGAAGGGAGGTGAAAGCCATGAAAGAAGAAACAACCATTACCTTTCTTGCTTCAGAGTGCGGAGAGTTTCATGGGATGGGGGAATGCATCGAATGCACATCTTTAAAAGAGGCGTTCCTGTATTACCAGAGATTTTGCAAGCGTTCCCCTCAGATGGTTCCGTCTTTGGAATTTTCTCTCCACCATGCAGACGATCCGCTGTATAACGAGGGAGAATATCCATTAGCAACCGGGGAGAAGGGAAAAAAGTTATTGTCCTATGTTCCCTATTATGCCAATCATCCGCTGGTGCAGGAAGCGGTAAGGGAACTGGGAAAGCTGGAAGAACAGCAGAAGAGACAAAAGAAACAGAGCAGGGAACGGTAATGCGATACAGGGAGGTGTGTGTTTGAAAGACATCAAAGAGAAGGTACGGGATAAGAACCCGAAGATCCGTAATCCTGCCTCCCGGCTTCCCAAAGAACTGGTGCGTTATGCCATGCTGGAAACGAAAGAGAAATCCCGGATGGCGGCAGACAAGGTGGGAAGAGAAACCGGAGAGGAATCTCCGGTGGAATACGCCGGAAACCGGATAGAACGGGTGGAACAGCGGGCTGGAAAGGAGAGCGCTTCGGCTGCCTATCGTGGTGGAAAGAAGCTGGCAGTGAAAACTTATGAGAAGATAAAAGAGCAGAGACAAAGAGAAGCCGTTACAGCCCCGTTGGACAGCGAAACAGGAAGCGGTGGAACATCTGCCCAGACAGGACAGACAAGGGCAAAGAAAGGGCGCACAGGAGCCGGAAGGAGCATCAAGGTCAAGCCGGAAACAGGAGGGGACATCAAGGAAGCCGGGAAACGGACGGTGAAAACAGCGCCCCGTATGGTGAAAGCCTCCCCGGTTTCTTCTCAAAAGGTAAAAACCCAGGCACTCTTACAAAAAAAGCAGGCATTCAAATCCATGAGGGCAGCCAGGGAAGCAAAACGGGCTGCCATGCGATCTGTCCAGACAGCCAAGCAAAGCAAAAAGACAGCACAGGCAACAGCCAAAGGGATAAAAGCCATGGCAGAAGCTGCCGCCCATGCGGTAAAGGCAGCGTTTGCAACGTTGATGGCAGGAGGCGGTATGGTATTTGTGATCTTGATCCTCATTGTGGGAATCATTGGCGGTGCTGCGTTTATCGGGAGTTCCCAGAGCAGCGAGCCGCTGAGTGCGGAAGTCCTGGCCCATACCCCGGCGATCCAGCGGTATGCCAGTGAATTTGGAATCTCGGAATATGTCCCTGTCATCCAGGCGATCATGATGCAGGAGAGTGGCGGAAGGGGAACGGATCCCATGCAGGCCAGCGAGTGTCCGTATAATACCCAGTATCCCAATACGCCCGGTGCGATCCAGGATGCAGACTATTCCATCAAGGTGGGCGTACAGTATTATGCGGATTGTGTCAGGGAAGCTGGATGTGAAAGTCCACAGGATATGGACAAGCTAAAACTTAGTCTACAGGGCTATAATTACGGGAATGGGTATATCTCATGGGCAATCCGAAACCATGGAGGCTATAGTGAAGCCAATGCGCTGCAGTTTTCCCAGGAACAGGCAGCCGCCCACAGGTGGCCAAGGTATGGAGATCCGGAGTATGTACCCCATGTGCTTCGGTATTATTCTGGTGGGGGATTGTTTGCCGGACTTTTTGGAAATGGGCAGCTTGTGACCATTGCGAAAAGCCAGTTGGGGAACGAAGGCGGCCAGAAGTTCTGGTCATGGTATGGATTTGACAGCCGGGAGGAATGGTGTGCCTGTTTCGTGTCCTGGTGTGCAGACCAAGCAGGACTCATTCAAAGCGGTGCTGTACCCAAGTTTTCCCTTTGCACAGATGGAAAGAACTGGTTTCAGAACCAAGGAAGATGGCAGGGTGCTGGAAGTATGCCAAGTCCCGGTGCCATCATTTTTTTTGATTGGGATCACGATGGAACGTGCGACCATGTGGGAATCGTGGAACGTTGTGACGGAACAACCGTTTATACCGTAGAAGGAAACTCCGGGGATGCGGTAAGAGAGAGAAGTTATGCGATCAGTTCCGGTTCCATTATGGGATATGGAATGGTGGTTTATTAGAAACAGGAAAATGAATGATAGATGGAATTGTAGAGTTGTATTCAGACAATTGCCACTATAGTTTAATATCTGTTCCAATTCGGATCAAGAAATTCTTCCATTTGTATCTTCTAATAAATGGCAAGTATGAGAAAATAATATAAAATCATTGTCAGCTTCTACATGAACTGGTGCAAAGTGAAAGTGTGCAGGATCTGCCAAATGGTCAAATAGTTCTAAAAGAATACCCTTTATAATGTAAGTGGAACCAAGTTTTGGAAACATAATTGCACGTAAAATATTGTTACCAATTGCGTGAAGAGTGTGACACCATCGGAATAGTTTTGTGGTATACTGGACATGGCATAAATCTTTCCTAGTTTGTTGGCTTTTCATCAATTCATTATAGCAAACGGAACAGATTTATGCCTTTTTTTACTGGCTGAAATGTTAAATTTTCAAGATTCAACACACCGTATTGGTGTGGAAAGTTTTAGTACATTAATCTTAAAACTCAAAGTCGATAGCAGTTACCTTTTTCATCTTAGGACTATTGTGAAATAGGTTTATATGTGCTTCTGATGTTGGATATGCTTTGGCATCTTCTAGAGTATCAAAATCTATAATCTGTACAAGATCGCCAAAATCAGGCCCTTCCAGTCCTTCTTTGGGTGGAGCAGAGATGTTTTCGCCAATCTGTGACTGTCTGATTAATGGGCACTTTTTTCCTGCCTCTTCAAGGAGTGATTTTAACAGAGGAAGTTCTTTTTTATCTTCTAATGTGAACACGGAAATATGTCTGATCATGTAAGTTACCTTCTCTTTCTTTAAAAATGTTAGTGTGTGTTTGAAAAATCATTCCTACAATCTGTGTTTCTCACGTTATAGTATATTTTGTTTTTATTCAATCGATATAGCTTTGTCCTGTTCAGACAAAATCCTGATTACCCATAACTTGTTATATACATTTTATATCTTATAGAAATTATTTTTCAGACATATTTTAGTTGTAAATGAAAGAAAAAAGAAAGTCAACAGGATAGGAAAAACATCTGTGAAAAGGTCAATAAACAGGTGTGGTTTAGATATCGGATTTGGAAAATAAGTATGTTAGATTTATGCTGTAAGAAAAAAGAAGCAACGAAATACAATGAAATTGAATTAATACAAAGAAAAGTAAGGAGATGGAAAGATGAAAATTGCAGTGATAGGAGCAACGGGAAATCTGGGAAAACGTGTAGCAAAAAGAGCACTGGAAGCAGGATACGAAGTAAAAGCGATTGTAAGAGAAAAACAGAAATATGATTTGGATACAGAACTCCTGGAGAAAGATCTTTTTGAATTGACAGTAGATGACCTGAAAGATGTAGAGGTAGTATTTTCAGCGTTTGGAAGTGGATTCAGCTGTGATCCGGTCATTAACCAGAAAGCATTTGAAAAATATATTGAGCTGTTTGAAGGAAGTTCTAAGAGACTGTTTGTGATAGCTGGGGCAGGGTGTCTTTATACAGAACATACACATCAGATTTTAGAATATGAGGCACCACATGCTTCCAAAAGACTGTATGGTATATCGAGTTATACAACAAAAGGTGTTGAAGAATTGATGGAACACAAAGAAATGAACTGGACAGTAATCTGTCCATCCAGAAAATTTGATGCACAAGGTCCGTATACAGGAGATTGTCTGATTGGTGAAAACAGGGAAATTATTTTTAATGAAGATGGCGAGAGTTATGTAACATATGAAGATATTGCACAGGAAATTGTAAAATTATTTAGTGACGAGAATAATCAGTATAAAAATAAAGTTATTACAATGGCAACGAGAAAAATGCCAGGAAAAGACATGAAATAGAAAAATTAAGAAAAGAGGTAAAAAAATGGGATTGTTTGACAGATTTAAGAAAAAAATGGAGGACAGACCGTATACATTAACAGCACCACTCGAAGGTACAGTTGTAGAAATTAAGGATGTGAAAGATCCGGCTTTTGCATCAGAAGAGCTAGGAAAGGGAGTGGGAATCACTTCACGAAAAGATGTAGATGATGTGTGTGCTCCGGTGTCAGGTGAAATCAGTGTTCTTTTTCCAACTCTGCATGCCATTGGAATCACAACAGAAGCAGGTGTGGAAATTTTGATCCATATAGGAGTAGAAACTGTCAATCTAGAAGGCAGAGGTTTTGATGCACATATAAAACAGGGGCAGAAAGTGCAAAGAGGAGAAGCACTGGTTTCTGTTCAGTTTAAGATGTTGGAAGATGAAGGATACGATATGACTGTGATGATGGTTATTGGAAACACAGAGGATTATAAAGAAGTGGTCTGTAACACGGGAGAATGTGTGTCTGAAACAGAGGTGGTAAAACTGATTCCATAAAGTAGATAAATGAAAAGAATGATACAAGAAAAGAGGAAAAATAATGGAATTTGATTTGAAAAATAAGAATGTAGTGATAACCGGAGGTACAGGTGGAATCGGATCTGCCTGTGCAAAGACATTGATGCAAGAAAATGCGAAGGTCATTCTTGTTGATATTGAAGAACAGAAAATTCAGGAAAAAGTAAAAGAACTTTCAGTGTTTGGAGCAGCTACAGGATATAAAATCAATTTGTCAGATCCAGAAGAAATTCGAAAAGGAGTTTCAAAAATTTGTATGGAACAGGGGAAAATAGATGTTCTGATTCAGACGGCAGGGATATTAGAGAGTTTGCCGGGAATAGAAATTTCCGAAAAGAAGTGGGATCTTTTAATGAATGTAAATGCAAAAGGTCTTTTCTTCACAATGCAGGAAGTGGTGAGACAATCTATGAAAGAGTATGGAGGAACGATTGTCAATTTTTCGTCTATGTCAGGTATTCGTGGAATGCGGCCAGAGATGGCAGGAGCACATTACAGTGCATCGAAAGGAGCGGTAAAAGCGTTGACTATGCAGGCGGCAACGGAATGGGGACAATATGGAATCCGTGTTAATGCGATTGCACCTGGGGGTGTCATGACGGAACAAATGAAATCAATGGAATTCCCGAAAGATGCATTTGATATGATTCCGCTCAGAAGGTTGTCAGAACCAAAAGAAATTGCTAATGCGGTATTATTCCTGGCAAGTGATCTTTCTTCCATGATAACAGGCCAAACATTGGTTGTAGATGGTGGAAGTTCAGTAGTTGGATTTTGAAAAAGGAGTAGATAAGAATGTCGAGATGTAAGATTACGGTACTTAAGACAGCATTGTTTAAAGATCTGGCTGAGCAGAGAAGCAAGAAACCGAGTTTTTCAGCCTGTCCGGTATTCAAAGAAGGCGATGTGTTTTACACAGAAGAACCGTTTGGTACAGCCATGCCAGAAGGATTCTGCCATATGGCATGGCATACGTTGGAATTACCGGTCAGTGTGATTGCCGGAGGTGGTAAGTTTTTAGGATTTGAGGAATCGACGGTTGCATCCTGTATGGATGGTCTGCGACCAGTTTCGTTTTTGATAGAGAAAGCATCGGATTAACTGATCCGATGCTTTTTTCTGTACTCATTAGGATTACAACTATTTTTTTCTACAAATTTCTTATAAAAGAAACTGACATTTTCGTAACCGGACATATGAGCAATTTCAGAGATACTCAGATCAGAGGATTGTAGCAGATGTTCGGAAGCACTGAGTTTCTGCTGCTGAACCAGTTCCCGGTAAGAAAGACCAGTATGTTTTTTCAATAGATTGGATAGATAATTCTGGTTCAGATTAAAAATCTTTGCTGTCTCAGACAGAGTACAGGTAAGATAATTTTCTTCGATATAACGAAGAATTGGAAGAACAGGTGTAGCACCATTGGAAGTAAATTCCTGTGTAAAAGTCTCTTTATAAGAAAGTACAAGTTCAAGCACTATAAGAGAAAGCAGACTTTCTGAAATATCCTGAGATACGAGAGAAGGATCATACCATTCACAGAGAAGATCTTCAATATATTGCTTTAAGTGTTCGCTTTTTTCAGAACGGAATAACAGAAAGTTATCCTGGCGGATGGAGTCAGTCAGGGCACTGACTAAAAAACGGGTTACAGCACTGTCAATAGAAAAGCGCATCAGAAAGTGTGAAATAAGGAAATCCTGATTGATATTAATATTTAATAAGGTATCGGTTTCTTTCAATGGGAGAACCATATGTATTGTGTTCAAATTCAGTAAAAGTGTCTGACCGGTCTGAAGCTCATATTTTTTTCCGTTGATAATCTGATGGCAGGAGCCGGAATACATGTAATTAATTTCGATAGAATCATGACAATGGATTGGAAAATTCTGATAGCGAGAATGCTTTTTTATTGTGAAGAGTGGACCAAATTTGTAATTATCTATGTCGCGGATTGGAATATAATTCACTTCTTTTCCATTTATAATTCGTGTTTTAAAAGGAAGATCTGATATAATATCAGCGCCGTTTTTACAGGCAACTTCTTTTTCTGAAAGTGACAAAATCTTTTTTTGAAGAGCAGATCGTTTCATAAATGATATTTCCTCCGTATATTTATTTACAGCAATAAAAGTTCTGTTTAATTTATCATAACAGATAAAAGAAAAAAGGCAAGATAAACCTGTGGTTTTGTCAATGTATAAGTGGAATACTGTTATGGAGAAAAAGAGGAAAATAATATATATTAATATTGTCGATAAACAAAAGAGCTTTCCGCGGATAGAATATTGTTAAGAAATCAGGGAGATTAATATGGCTAAAGATTATAATAAAATCGCACGCGAAGTGATTACTCTGGCAGGTGGTCCTGAAAACATTGAAAAGATTATGCACTGTATGACAAGACTTCGCATGGTTGTAAAAGATGAAAGCAAAGTAAAAGTAGATGTGTTAAAACAAACAGAAGGAGTTATTGATGTGATTATTGCCGGAGGACAGTATCAGGTAGTGATCGGAACTTCTGTGACAAAAGTTTATGATGCAGCATTGAAAGCATTTCCGTTTGAAACGAAATCTTCCGGTGATGTAGAAGAGGAAAAAAAGAAGAAAAATCTATTTAGTATGCTGATTGATACGATTGCGGGAGTTTTCCTTCCGATTATTCCTGCATTAGGAGCGGTCGGTATTTTAAAAGGTATCCTTGTAGGTTGCACAACACTTGGGGTTCTTTCAGTAGAAAGTGATACATATATTGTCTTATATGCACTGGCACAGGGATTTTTCTACTTCCTGCCAATCGCATTGACTGTATCATCAGCGGAGAAATTTAAGGTAAACAAGTTTATTGCATTAGCTGTAGTTCTTGCAATGGTTTATCCGGATATTATTCCGGCGATGGGAGAAAATGTCATTTATAAATTGTTTGGTTTTATCCCGTTAAAGCTGATTGATTATACAAGTACAGTTATTCCGCCAATCGTTGTTGTATGGATGATTTCTAAAATCTATAAGTTTTTTAAGAAGATTATTCCGGAAACTCTGGATACGATTCTTACACCACTGTGTACTGTAGTTGTAGCTTTCCCGCTGGCATTACTTATCGTAGGACCTGCTACTTATTATGCAGGTGTTCTGATGGCTCAGGCATATCAGGTTGCATTTTCAGCATGTCCGGTTGTAGCATGTGCGATTCTGGGTCTGTTTTGGCCAATTACAGTTATATTCGGACTTCACTGGGGATTTATTCCGATTGCAATCCAGCAGATTTCTACTTTTGGATACGATACATTTTCTCCGATTACAGTAGGAAGCAACTTTGCAACAATGGGGGCCTGCCTTGGAGTATTTTTAAAAACAAAGAACAGAAAATTAAAGGAAGTTGCCGGTGGCGCAACATTTTCAGCAATTCTTGGAGGAATTACAGAGCCGGGAATTTACGGAGTTACGTTAAAGTATAAGAAACCCTTTATTATGTGCTGCATTTTTACCGGTATTGGTGGAATCATTATGTCATTTGGAAATGCACAGTATCCGGGAATTATGACAACAAGTATGTTGACACTGCCAACATTAGGACTTTGTCCGGGAGGTGCATATACAGTAGTAGCATCTTTGATTTCTTTTGTTGGAACAACCATTGCGACTTATTTCTTTGGATTTAATGATAATATGATTCGGGAAAATGAAAAATAAAGAAAACTTTTTAAATATAAGAGAGAAAGAGGAAAATTAGATGTTATATCAGAATCCGATTATTAGAGGAATGTATCCAGATCCCTCAGTATGTTATAAAGATGGTGTATATTATCTTGTGAATTCGACATTTGAGTATTTCCCGGGTGTTCCGGTCTTTGAGAGTACTGATCTGATTAACTGGAAACAGATTGGAAATTGTCTTACAAGAAAAGCACAGCTGGATCTGTCTAACACGGATTGTTCCGGGGGCGTGTTCGCTCCTGTAATCCGTTATCATGCTGGGAAATTTTATATGATTACAACTTGTGCGTGCAGAGACTGCTTTAGAAACTTTTTTGTCACAGCTGAAGATCCGGCAGGAGAGTGGTCAGATCCGATATTTCTGGATTTTAAGGGGATTGATCCGAGTTTTTACTGGGAAAATGGACATACTTATATTCAATATGCCGGACGTGGTGAAATATTTCAAATTGAGATTGATGAAGAAACAGGAAATATTATAAAGGGACCAATTATGCTGACGACTGGATGTGGAGGAAGAGATGCAGAAGGACCACATATGTGGAAGAAAAATGGGTACTATTATCTGATGCTTGCAGAAGGCGGAACCAGAGAAGGTCATATGGAGACATTGATGCGTGGCGAGAGTTTATGGGGACCGTTTGAAGCGAGTCCACATAATCCGATTCTTACAAACAGAGAGTGTGCAAAAGAGTCGATTCAGTGTGTAGGACATGCAGACTGGATTATTGGACCAGACGGAAAAGATTATCTGGTTGCATTAGGTACAAGACATTTAAGACATCAGACTCTTCTCGGAAGAGAGACAGTTCTGACACCTGCGAGATGGACGGAGGATGGATGGCTTGTTTCAGAAACAGGAAATCTACCGGAGCAGTGGGAAGGAACTATTGCAGAAACACAGAATTGGGAAAAGACATTCTGCCTTGATATGAGTCAGAAAACAATGCCGTTACAAATTGTGTCTCCGCGTGATGCGCATCCGGAATGTTACAAATTTAAAGATAAAGTTTTAAAAATCAATGGTAACAAAGAATCTTTAAGTGATGGAACAGGGGCATGCTGGCTGATTCGCCAGTCCGAATTTGATTTTACATTTGAAGTGGATTTGAAGGCAGAAGTGAAAGATGAATCTGATGAGGCTGGAATTGTAATTCGCAGCAGTGATGATTATCATTTTTCACTGTTCTGCACAGTAAGAGATGGAAAACAGGTTGTAGTTTTACGGAAGAAAGCAGCAGATCTGGAGAATGAAACAGTTTATGTATTATCGGAAGAACAGCTGAAAGGGCAGCTTACATTCCAGGCAGCAGGAAATAAAAAGCAATATACATTTTATTGTAATGGGGAAGAA
>URWL01000022.1 GCA_900551465.1 uncultured Blautia sp.
GAATAATACGATCAACATCATGCTGGCTCATATTTGTCAGTGTCACATAATTGCCCTGCAGGAAAGAAAGCCTGGAATCATCATCCTTAAAATAAAGAGTTTCCCGCATTCCCGGCGGCATCTGGTCGATAAAACAGAACATACAGTGATTGGTACAGGAACGGTATTCATCCATCAGTCCGTTCTCAAATTCAATCCCAAGATCGTCTTCGTATTCCTTTTCCACTTCCAGCTCCCACAGCTCTCCGTCTGCTTTCTGAATCTGAAGGGTTACAAATTCATCATTCATAAGGTAGCGGTAATCAAAAACATCCTCTACCGGTGTATCATTGATTGCTTCCAGGATATCTCCCGGCTCCAACTCCAGTTCCTGAGCGATACTGCCAGGCAGAACTCTGGAGATCACATGTTTCTTTTTTTTCATAAAATTCCTTTCTGCTGCATATACCGCGCGCCCCGTCTCCACCCGGACACGCACTGCCAGGATTTCCTGCAGTATCCCGGCACTGTAACCATAATAACAATTTTATATGTAAAAATCAATAAATTCCTTGACGGGATTTAGGGCAAATGTTATAAATGTAGTAGTACTCAATATTTTATTATTTAAACTCAGGAGGAAAATTATGCCGAATATAGAGTTACTTGAAAAGTCACTTCCTGTTGCACCCATCCGTATTGCAGCCCTTTCCGGCTGCCAGGAGCTTGCCAGGGAGGTTGATAAAAAGCTTGTAAAATTCCGTAAAGAGCTGGTTGCCAAAAAAAATTCTGACAGCATCCCTCAGGGATATTGTGAACCGTCATTTCTTGTAGAATGCGAATGTGTCCGTTTCGGCACCGGAGAGGGAAAAGGCTACATCAAGGAATCTGTCCGCGGTACAGACCTCTTTATTATGGTAGATGTAACAAATTATACTGAAACTTATACGGTATGCGGACATGAGAACCATATGTCTCCGGATAATCATTACCAGGATCTGAAGCGAATCATTTCTGCCGCAACAGGCAAGGCTCACAGAATCAATGTAATCATGCCGTTCCTTTACGAAGGACGCCAGCACCGCCGTTCCAAAAGAGAATCTCTTGACTGTGCTCTGGCTCTGAAAGAATTAAGCGACATGGGAGTTGCAAACTTCATTACTTTCGATGCTCATGATCCTCGTGTTCAGAACTCCATCCCGCTGAATGGCTTTGATAACTTCTTCCCTACATACCAGTTCCTGAAAGCACTGGTTAAAAATGTGCCTGATTTCAAAATGGATAACGACCATCTCATGATCATCAGCCCGGATGAAGGTGCAATGTCAAGAGCCGTTTATTTCTCCAATATCCTTGGAGTAGACATGGGCATGTTCTACAAGAGAAGAGACTATTCTACTATCGTAAACGGAAAGAATCCTATCGTAGCCCACGAATTCCTTGGGGACTCTGTAGAGGGCAAGGATGTCGTTATCATTGACGATATGATCTCTTCCGGAGAAAGTATGCTGGATGTTGCCAAACAGATCAAAGAGCGCCATGCAAGACGTGTATTCATCTGCACCACCTACGGTCTGTTTACAGATGGTCTTGATAAGTTTGATGAATATTATGAAAAAGGCTGGATTGACAAAGTTATCACTACCAACCTGAATTACCGTATTCCTGAACTTCTTACCAAACCATATTATATCGAAGCAAACATGAGCAAATATCTTGCAAGTATCATCGACATCATTAATCATGACGTTTCTGTAGAGAAGGTTCGTTCCAGCAACGAAAAGATCATGGATCTCATGGAAAAAGTAAACAAATCTAAATAAACATAATGGCTGTGGTCTGAAAACCACAGCCATTTTTTCACTTTCTGATACCAAGAAAAGCTCCCAGATTTCCTCTTTTTCCCTTTGATGCCCTGTGAGAAAACAAAAAATCGGGATTGCAGCAGGTACATATTCCCGGCATGGATATATGCTCCGGAAGGATTCCTGCCCGTAAAAATATCTGCCGATTAGCTTCCCATAGATTCAGCTGATATTTTCCATCTTGTTTTTTATAAAACAGTTCCGGCCATAACTCCGGAGAAAACGCCTTCTGAAACTCCACGATCACATCTTCACTGACCTCATAGCACTCCTGACAGATAGACGGCCCCACTGCCGCATATATATCCGCCGGATCCGAGCCATAATTTTTTCGGAGCGCTTCCACTGTCACCTCTCCGATCCCTGCAGCCGTACCTCTCCATCCCGAGTGAGAAAGCCCAACCGCCTTATGCACCGGATCCACCAGGTAGAGAGGAACGCAGTCTGCATAAAAAGTCGCCAGCACCAGCCCCGGAACATTCGTCACCATCCCATCCACATCTGTATATGGACGGGGTTTCGTAATCCCGTTTCCTCTGTCCTTCTCCGTCACAACTCGAACATTTGCAGTATGAGTCTGATCAGAAGTAACAATATCTTCCGGCAAAAATCCCAGAGCTGCAGAAATTCTCCTGTAATTTTCCTTTACCGCTTCCTCTTTATCTCCTCTGGAAAAGCTCAGATTCATAGATGCATAAATTCCCTCACTGCAGCCGCCCAGACGTGTGCTGAAGCCATGGACCAATCCCGGCAGTTTATCAAATTCCGGATAAGTAAGAAAAGTAACTCCTTCTTTTTCACAAACCTTCATATGAGGCTTATTTTCCTGTTTCCATATGATCTTCATAAGGCTCCTCCTTTTCATCGGCGGTAATCAAAAGCGTTCTGTATCCATTGTATATGTTCACCATCAATAGCAACTACATCAAATCTGCAGGGAATATCCAGTCCATATCCATGTTTTAGAAGATAAAATTCTGCAGCAGCGCTGACTGTCCTTTGTTTCCGCCAGTCAACTGCCGCCGAAGCCCATCCGCACTCTCCTGAATTTCTGTATTTTACTTCCACAAAAACCAGATATTTTCCATCTCCCGCAATCAGATCAATTTCACCAAATTTGCAGCGAAAATTTCTTTCTATGATAAATAATCCCTGTTTTTCCAAAAAAGCCGCTGCTTTCTGTTCGTAATAGCCGCCCACCTTACGTTTATTGATATTTCTCGCTCTTTTCCTGTTTGTGTAGGTATCTTATGTATTTTTCAATTTTTCCCGGCATTTATCCTTTTATACAAAATGTGTAATAAAGCTTGCCCTGTGAATTGGCGATGGTCCATATTTTTTCAGAGCTTCAATATGTTCTGAAGATCCGTATCCCTTATTGGAAGCAAATCCATATCCGGGCATCGCCTTGTCGTACTCTACCATAAGTCTGTCACGGGTAACCTTCGCCACTATACTGGCTGCTGCAATAGAAGCGCTTTTGGCATCTCCTTTGATAATAGGAACCTGAGGAATTTCTATCTGAGGAATCGTTACTGCATCATTTAAGAGAAGCTGCGGGCGCACAGCAAGTTTAGATACAGCCTGGCGCATTGCCTCATACGTTGCCTGAAGGATATTAATTTCATCAATACGCGCTGGAGATGACATTCCTATCCCTACACTGACAGCTTCTTTCAGGATCACTCCATAAAGCTCCTCACGTTTTTTTGCAGACAGCTTTTTGGAATCATTCAGATACAGAATCTCATGGTCCTTTGGAAGGATCACAGCACAGGCTACCACCGGTCCGGCCAACGGTCCTCTTCCTACCTCGTCAATCCCGCAAAGATAACCCAGATGCTCATATTTATGTTCATACTCCATCATCTGTTCCATACGGAGTCTTTCTTTCTGAACAGCTTCTGCTGTTTTCCTGCTTTTTTCGATCAGCTTCTGAACCCCCGCCCTGGTGTCTTCCTGGTACAATTCCCAAAGCCTTTTCTGCTCCTCCAAGGAAAGAGATTCAAACTCTGCTTTAATTTCTGATATTTTCTTCATGGGTTCACTCCTTTGGAGCCCATTCCAGAGTAATACGGCCAAGTTTTCCGCCTCTGAAATCATCAAAGAAAAGACCTGATGCCTTTGCATAATCCAGCTCTTCTCCCCTTTTCAGACAGCCCCTTGCTCTTGCAATCCCCTGAAGAATCTCAAGCAGCTCTCCTGTCTCGTCTGTTTCGTAACGCTTCTGAAGAACTCCCGGATAATGCTCCTTCAGATAACCTATAAGAGAAAGAGCAAGTTCTTCCATATTCAGGATATCATCTTTAATAGAACCCACATAAGCAAGGCGGATTCCAACCTCCTGATCTTCAAATTTTGGCCAGAGAATCCCTGGCGTATCAAGAAGTTCTACATTTTTGTTCAGACGTATCCACTGCTTTCCCTTTGTTACACCTGGACGATTCCCGGTTTTAGCACAGGCTTTTCCGGCAAAAGTATTAATAAAGGTAGATTTTCCTACATTCGGGATACCGGCAACCATAGCACGTATTGGCCTGTTTTTGATTCCTCTTCTTCGGTCTCTCTCAATTTTTTCTCTGCATGCCTCCTGTATCACATTCTGGATCGCCTTCATTCCGGATCCGTTTCTGGAATCCACTTTCACTACATGAAATCCCTTCGTCTGAAAAAATTCTTTCCAGGCTTCATTCTGTCTCTCGTCTGCCAGATCTGCTTTATTCAGAAGGATTAATCTTGATTTATTTTGTCCAAGTTTATCAATATCCGGATTCCTGCTGGACATAGGAACCCTTGCATCAACCAGTTCAATGATCAGATCGATCAGTTTAAGATCTTCCTGCATCTGTCTTTTTGCCTTAGTCATATGACCAGGATACCATTGTACGTTCATATATACCTAACCTTTCAAAATTCCTAATTTTTCTCTGGGAGAACAGGTAAACCAAAGCTTTCCAACAATATAACGTTTTTTTACCGTACCGATATCTGCGTATCTGCTGTCTTCACTGTTGTTTCTATTGTCTCCCAAAACAAAATATTCTCCGGATTTTAAGCTCACGCCATTCTCAGCCAAACCTGGATTTATGATCTCCGGATAATCAGCCGCTTCATCATATACCTCTCCGTCAATGTAAATAACTCCATTTCGAATCCGGACAGTTTCTCCCGGAAGACCGATCACGCGGCGTATGTGCAGCGCAGCGTCATCACTGGCATTTGTTCGAAAAACAATCATGTCCCCTCTTTTCGGAGAAGTAAATTTATAGATCAGACGGTTCATAAAGAACCTGTCTCCCACCTCAATCGTTGGCTCCATCGAGCTTTCCTGCATCGTAACAGTCTGAAACATAAGGATCGCTGTAAGTACTGCAAATACGAATGTTACAGCAATCTCAAATACCCGGCGCATAGAGCTTCTCAGCTTTTCATTTTCCAGCTTCACCTTCAGCTCCAATATTTTTGGATGTTCCTTCCAGTTTTTCAAATTTCTGATATCCATATGAATTCCCCATACACAAGCTTATAAGTTTTCAGAATTTCCGATCAAATACATATTTTTGCAAAAAGAGGGACAATAGCTGTCGTTATTGTCCCTGCTTTTATCATTTCTTAAATTGTCATTATCTAACGCGCTCTTTAACCTTAGCAGCTTTACCTACACGATCTCTCAGGTAGTTCAGTTTCGCACGACGTACTTTACCGTAACGAATTACTTCTACTTTTACTACGTGTGGGGAGTGCAGCGGCCATGTTTTTTCAACGCCTACTCCATTAGAGCTCTTTCTAACTGTGAAAGTCTCTCTTGTGCTTCCGCCCTGTCTCTTGAGAACAGTTCCCTCAAAGATCTGGATTCTTTCACGGTTTCCCTCTTTGATCATTGCGTGTACTCTTACAGTATCACCTACACGGAATTCCGGTACTTCTGCTTTTAACTGAGCAGCTTCGATGTTTCTGATAATGTCGTTCATTTTTTTCTCTCCTATTCTTCTGGATGTTCTTAATACATGATTTCTGTAACAGAGGACCATCTTTTTTACAACAGATTTGATTATACTATAGAATAAACCCCATTGCAAGAAGTTTTTGAAAAAAATAGAAAACCCGGGTGTGTCACGATCATCCCAGCGCTACATCCAGGATCATCATCAAAACAAATCCCAATGCAAAAGTTACCGTTCCCACATTACTGTGCTCCCCTTCACTGGCTTCCGGAATCAGTTCTTCCACTACAACGTATATCATGGCTCCTGCCGCAAAAGCAAGGAAATACGGCAAAAGAGGCTGTATATAAGAAGCCAGGAGAAGAGTAACACCTCCGGCCAGCGGCTCTACAATACCGGAAGCCGCACCGTAAATAAAAGATCTGGTTCTTGAACATCCGGCTCCCCGCAAGGGCATGGAAATAATGGCTCCCTCAGGGAAATTCTGGATAGCAATACCAATGGCCAGAGCAAAGGCTCCTGCCATTGTCACTGTGTTATTTCCGGCCAGCACCCCTGCAAAAACCGCTCCTGCAGACAGCCCCTCCGGAATGTTGTGAAGCGTTACTGCAAGGACAAGCATTGTTGTTTTTTTTAAAGCCACCTTGGGGCCTTCGGATTCTTCACTTCCAAGATGAAGATGGGGTACTGCCTTATCCATAATAAGAAGAAATCCTACGCCTAGAAGCAGTCCTGCTGCCGCCGGAACAAAGGAAAATCTCCCCATATCTTCGCACATATCCATAGCCGGAATAAGAAGCGACCACACGGAAGCCGCCACCATTA
Source organism: uncultured Blautia sp. (assembly GCA_900551465.1). Classification (GTDB taxonomy): domain Bacteria; phylum Bacillota; class Clostridia; order Lachnospirales; family Lachnospiraceae; genus Blautia_A. The sequence goes on from URWL01000022.1 coordinate 6,614, forward strand.
CCCCGGATGCAAAACCCAGAAACGCTTTCTGCACCAGTGGATTCAGTTCTTTTTTCATAAACAGTACGCAGGCAGCTCCCAGTGTTGTTCCTATAAATGGAATCATCAGTCCAAAAAATACATTCATGTGCGATACCTTTCCTGATGTTTACATATGTCTCCACAGAGTATTCCCTGTGTGCCCAGTACATAAACCATGTTATTTTTATTTTATGCCGTATCTGCAGGTATTGTTCCGGGAACACGTAATTCCATATTTTAGGAAACCGGCTGTTCCTGTGATTTTTCCTCTGTCTTTTCCTCTGTATTGTCTGCTTTTTCGGTTTTTGTGTCCGCCTCTGTCATCACCTTGTTCAGTTCTTCGATCATCTCTTCATCTTTCAGACGAAACTTTACTTCCACACGTCTGGACGCATCTTTATCCACATTTCCATTGGCATCCAAAACAGGATTTGCCATAGAATGCCCATTCACAGTCAAATATTCCTGCAGATCCTGACTCTGATCAGAATTTAAAAAATTACCCTGGATATCCAAAAGGTACTGGGCAACGGCCAATGAACGCTGCTGAGACAGCTGAAGATTATAGCTGTAGTCTCCATCAGTATCTGTATATCCGTCAATAATGATCTCTGCAAGGTATTTCATATAATCTTCCTGAAGGAGCACTTTACAGTAAATAGGAAGCACCTGTTCCAGCGCCTGCTTTCCTTCCTCTGTCAGTTCTGCCTCATCATAAGCAAAAAGAACACTGGATTCCAGAGTCATGGCTCCTGTCTGCGTATCAATATCTACATTGATATTATTTTTTGCAAATTCTTTTTTTAACGCCTCAATAACATCTGCCCTCACTCCGATGATCTGATCGATCTGAGCCTGCTGATCCTTAAGAAGGGCAGTTTTTTCATTCAGCGCTGCCTGCTGCGAATTCAGAGTTGCCTCCTGATCCTTCAGCTTGGACGCAAGCTGGGCAAGAAGTTCTTCCTGATCCTTCAGTTTCTCATCCTGAGTCTTAAGTTGCTGATTCTGGTCTTTCAGCTGGCCTTCCTTTTCATCCAGTTCATTCTGCTGAGCAAGGATCTCCAGAGTATATTCTTCCTGGAGCGCTATTTTTTCATCGCGCTCCTTAATACTCTCGTCATAGCTTTTCTGCGCCTGAAACAAAGTCACACACATCAGCAGTACAAACAGGAGCAGAACGCCTGCCATCATATCGGAATATGATCTCCAGACATTAAATCCTCCGTTTTCTGATTTTTTTCTTCTGCGCATCTGTCTCTCCTTTTATCTGAATAAACCGAATTTTCCTTTCTGAGCCGCTTTTGAAAGTTCTTTTATATTTTTTGCCATATCTTCCATCAGTTCCTGCTGCTGTTCCGCCTGAGCAGCCAGAATCTCCTTCAGCTCCTCCAGATTCTCATCCCTTGCGGTCTTCCCTGCACTCAGATGAATCTCTCCGTTGTTTCTGGAAACAGAAATATCTGCCAGAAGTCTGCGTACCTGCTCCATTGTCCTGTAAGATTTTTTCTGATATTCTGCAAACTCCTGCATTTTCTCATCAAACTCTTCCACAACCCGTTTATTGGCTTCCATCACACTTCCGCCGGCCTTTCCTGCGGCAGATATTTTTTCCATTCCCTGTGCGGCAGCTTCTACATACTTCTGCATGGTCTGATTGCAGGCTACCCAGAATTTAGCCGATGAGGTTTCTGCTTCCTTCAGATAATCTGCCAGATGATGATAGTCTGCCTGCTGCTGCTTCTGGATCGTCTGATTATCCTGAATGATCCTTTTTGCCATATCAATATATTCCTTCTGGGAAGCGCCTGTATCCTCCATGATCCTTTTCATTGCCTGCTCATGCTGAGTATAAGAATCACTGAGCTGGCGGCTCATTGCCTGATAAAGATTTGTAGTATAATTCACATTATCTGCCTGCGCGTCCTTTAGCTGAGAAAGAGTTTTTCCAAAATCGGAAAACTGTACCCCAAAAGAGTCATTCATCTCTTTTAAGAACATATCCAGAATCTGACGTATGGCATCCTCCTGACACTGGGTTACGGAAGATACAAGTGTATCAAGAGAATCATTCATTTTCTTAAAAGTAGGCGTAATCACCTTTTCAAAGCTGTCTGCCATCTGTACAGAAAACTGCTGTGCCATCTGATTCATGGCCGCTGTCTGGATCTTCTGGCTGGATACCAGAAGATTTCTGGATTCATTTTCCGCCGAGGGCATCACATGACTGTGAAATCTGGCCAGAAATCCCTGAAGTTCTTCTGCCATAAAAGAATATTCACTTTTCATTCCATAAGTATAGACAATGGAAAGTGCAATACCATAAATAGACGTCAAAAACGCAACTTTGATGCCGTCTACCAGAGCAGACACCGAATTGGTCATCACTTCATAATTAGCCGGATCAAAATTCTTAAGTCCCCATACAAGACCTACAAAAGTTCCAAGAATACCAAGACTGGTAAAAATATCCGGAACCATTTCCAAAAGACGTTTATGTATATGATTATCCATTTCCTCCTCATTCAGATAATCCTCTACATCTCCAATCCCTTCTTCACTTTGAACAATACTGTCTGTAAAAGAATTCATTACCTTATCAAGATATTTATGGTGAAAGATACCGTTCAATGTCTGGATCTTATCCACTCCGATCTTACCCGGTTTCTGAAAAATACTGCCTATTTCCGCAGCAGCCTCCTGGAAAGCCTGCCCCAGATTATCCATCCGAAACATCCCGCCAAACAACCCTGCCACGTAAATCACACTCATCACAGCAAGAAAGATAAAATTGTACAGCATGACGCCGGGAGCTCCCTTGCCGATATACACTGTCATTGCCACAGCTGCCGCCAGTACTGCCAGAAATAAAATTACATTTACAATTTTTTTCCTCATATATTGCGCCTCCTCATTGGTCATAATCTCAAGACTTTTTCTGCATAAGTCCCTGAATTAACACATAATTCACTTTTTTTACCATAATATCATATCACAAAGGCACATACAAGCCGTAATCTAAAGCTAACGGCACAGTTTTGATTACGGTTCACTTCGTTCACAATAACGCCACGGGATTTGTCAGAGACATCCTCTCGATTCTTCTTTCACTGCACAAAAAATACCGCCAGAAGCTCTTTTAGAGCCTCTGACGGCAATTTTTATCCAGCAGATCTGTATTTATGCATATACTTTATCATCTTCCAGAAGCACTGCTTTCCCCTCTTTCACCTCAACCACGCTGATACTGCAGTTGGGCGGTACGCAGCCATGCCAGAAATTCTCCGGATCCTGATATACATTCTGGAGAAGAGCACGGACCGCACAGCCATGAGAAGCGATCAGTATAGTTTTGTCCTGAAGCTCCGGATCAGCAGTTTTTTCCATCCAGAATTCTCTGGTACGGGCAAGGACATCAGAAATATTTTCTCCGTTTTCCGGCCTGGAAAAATGGTTGGGATCTGTAAAAAACGTTTCCATTTCCCTGTTGATCATATTTCCTTTTTCATCTTTAAACTGCGTTCCTTCCAGCACCCCAAAATCTATTTCCTGGATCCTTTTATCCAGGATCACAGGTATCTTGTCCGCCTTCCGTCCAAGAACAAGCTCCGCTGTCTGTCTGGCTCTTTTCAGAGGACTGGAAAAACACAGATCAAAGGGTACGTCTTTCAAAGTTTCTCCTACTTTACGGGCAAGAGAGATCCCCTCCTCTGCAAGAGGGATATCCGCGGCGCCCTGAACCTTCCGAAGAGCATTCCACTGCGTCTTTCCATGTCTTAAAATATAAAGTTTCATCAGCTTCTCAGCTCGATTCCAAGGTCAGTAAGACCGTTAAGGATCTTCTTCATCGCAGCTGTGATCTCTGCTTCTTCCAGCGTCTTATCATGATCACGGAATACCACAGAATAAGCCATGGACTTATATCCCTCTTTAATCTGTGTTCCTTCATAAATGTCAAAGAGTTCATAAGATTCCAGGATTTTGCCGCCCCTCTGTTCCAGAACATTTTCAATCTGTCCGGCCAGAACATTTTTCGGAACCACCATGCTCAGGTCACGGGTAACTGCCGGATATTTGGCAATTCCGTTGAATTTATGAGCAAAGCCTGCAAATTCAAGAATATCCAGGATATCGATCACTGCAATATAGGTTTTTTCACCAATACCATAGTTATCTGCAACCACCGGATGCACTTCTCCCAGGTAACCTACCACCTTGCCTTCATAAATGATATTTGCCTGTCTTCCCGGATGCAGATATGTCTTATTGCTGTCCGGAGTATAGTGTACTTTTTTCTTCATGCCTGCCTTTTCAAAAAATTCCTCACAGACACCTTTCATGTCGAAAAAGTCTCCGGCGCCGTACATACCCAGTGTGAAATGTACCCGCTCATCCGGAAGCTCTGTAAGAGGCAGAGATTTTGGAAGATAAACTTTTCCAATCTCATAAAGACGTACATTTTTATTTCTTCTGTTGTAATTAGTCGCAAGTGAGGTAAGCATTCCGTGAAGTGTAGTAGTACGCATGATACTGTAATCCTCACCCAGAGGGTTGCTGATCGTGATCACTTTTCTCAGATCACTGTCTTCTGCAATCCTGAGTTTATCAAAAACCTTAGGACTTTCAAAGGAATATGTCATAGCCTCAGAAAAACCACAGTATTCTGCAATATCTCTTGCTATCTGCTCAATTCTGAGTTTAAACGGAAGTCTTCCTGTTGTTGCTTCTCCTGTAGGAAGAGTTGTCGGAATTTTATCATATCCAAAAAATCTTGCCACTTCCTCTGCCACATCAGCCATACAATGGATATCCTGACGGAAAGTAGGTGCCACGATCTCATTTGTTTCAGGATCTAAAGTCAGCTCTACTCTTCCCAGGTATTCCAGCATCTCTTCTTTTGTAAGATCTGTTCCAAGAAGAGCATTGATTCTTTCCGGCTCAAAAGGTACTCTGGATGGTTTTCTGTCCTCATTGCATACGTCCACAATACCGCCGACAACTTCTCCGGCGCCAAGTTCCTCCATCAGCTGGCATGCTCTGTCAATGGCTGCCTGTGCATTATTTGGATCCAGTCCCTTTTCAAACTTTCCGGATGCATCTGTACGAAGTCCGATACGTTTGGAGGAAAGACGGATATTTGTTCCGTCAAAGCAGGCTGCCTCAAACAAAACTGTTTTTACCTGATCTGTAATCATGGAATTCTCTCCGCCCATGATACCTGCAATTCCAACCGGCTTCTTTCCATCGCAGATCATCAGTACGTTTTCATCCATAGTACGTTCCTGACCGTCAAGAGTCACAAATTTTTCGCCTTCTGATGCACGGCGCACAATGATCTCATTTCCTTCGATCAGATCCAGATCATAGGCATGCATAGGCTGTCCGTATTCTTCCATAACGTAATTGGTAATGTCTACCAGGTTGT
>URWL01000023.1 GCA_900551465.1 uncultured Blautia sp.
TCTGCTTCTGATACTGGTATTGTTTCTGGCAGTTTTCGGTCTGGTCATTCTGTACAGTGTCAGTTCATATAATGGAAGGGTTCGTTTTCATGACGCTGCTTATTATTTAAAAAAACAGCTTTTCGCCACGGCACTGGGTCTTGGGGTTATGTATGCAGCCTCCAGAATAGATTATCATGCCATGGTTGCACTGGCCCCGGCTGTTTATCTGGTTTCTATCCTGCTGAGTGTGGCAGTTCTCCTGGTGGGGCAGGAGATCAATGGTTCAAAAAGATGGCTGGCTTTCGGTCCTTTTTCTTTTCAGCCATCTGAATTCTCCAAACTGGCAGTGATTCTTTTTCTTGCATGGCAGATTGACAGAAGCCGAAAGAAAACATCGGGTTTCTGGTTTATGTGCAGAACTATGGCAACGCTTCTTCCTATTGTAGGTCTTGTAGGCTCCAACAATTTAAGTACGGCAGTAATTATTTTGGGAATAGGCGTAGTTCTGATTTTTGTGTCCAGTCCCGGATATGTTCAGTTTATTGGTATGGGGACTGCCGGCATTGGATTTGTGGCAGTATTTCTTGCGGCCGAAAGCTACAGGCTGGAACGTCTTGCCATATGGAGAAATCCGGAAAAGTATGAAAAAGGATTTCAGACGATACAGGGACTTTATGCGATCGGAAGCGGGGGACTGTTTGGGAGAGGGTTTGGAAGCAGTCTCCAGAAACTGGGGTTTGTTCCGGAGGCACAGAATGATATGATCTATTCGATCATATGTGAAGAGCTGGGGCTTGTGGGTGCGGCTGCTTTGATATTTGTATTTGGTCTTCTTTTATGGAGACTTTCTGTGATCTCCATGCACAGCAGAGATCTTCAGGGAACGCTGATATGTGCTGGAATTATGGCACATATGGCGATCCAGGTGATCCTGAATATTTCTGTAGTAACAAATACAATACCAAATACAGGGATTACGCTTCCTTTTATCAGTTATGGAGGAACCTCGGTCATGTTTCTTCTGGCTGAAATGGGGCTTGCTCTCAGCGTCAGCTGTCACAGAAAAACAGAACTGGCATATGATAAATGAAAGAGGCCTTTTGGGAGTGAAGGGATTGGGGGAAATTCGCATTACAGGAGGAAGACCTCTAAAGGGTACCATATCTATACAGGGTTCCAAAAATGCGGCCCTGCCTATGATGGCGGCAGCGCTTCTGCATAAGGGAGTCAGCGTGCTCAGAGGCTGTCCGTGTATTGCCGATGTTTTTTGTATGGAAGAAATTTTAAGATCCCTGGGAGCAGTAACCTGGTGGGAGGGGGATAACCTGTATCTGGACTGCAGTTATGCAGACGGAACAGTGATCTCTGAAGAAAATACAGGAAAAATGCGTTCTTCCATGATTCTCCTGGGAGTGCTTCTTGCAAGAAACGGGAAAGGCACGGTGGGATATCCGGGAGGCTGTGTTATAGGAAAACGTCCTGTGGATCAGCATCTTCACGTACTTAAAGGACTTGGCAGCTATATCATAAAAGAAGAGGGTTTTCTGGAAGCGTCGTGTACAGGGCTGAAGGGAAGCAGGATCTGCTTTGAAAAAAGAAGCGTAGGAGCAACTGAGCAGGGAATCCTCGCGGCGGTAACAGCAGAAGGAAAGACGACACTTTTAAATTGTGCCAGAGAGCCGGAGATCGTCTGGCTGTGCAGATATTTAAGGAGAATGGGAGCTGAGATAAAAGGAGAAGGGAAAAGCTGTATTGAGATCAATGGAGTGAAGAAACTGAAGGCCGGAGATATGAAAGTTCCTCCGGATCGTATTGTTGCAGGAACCTATATTTGTGCGGCAGCGGCTACCAGAGGAAGCATTATTATAGAAAATCCGCCGGAAGGGGAACTGGATGCATTTCTGAAAGTGTACAGGAAAATGGGTGGACAATATATCAGGAAGAGTGGTAAACTAATAGCTGACGGAAGGGGAACCGCGTATCCTGTCCCTTATCTGGAAACAGAAGTTTACCCTGGCTTTCCTACAGATCTTCAATCTCCGCTGATGGCAGTTCTTACGACGGTTTCCGGCGTAAGCTGTATACAGGAAACGATTTTTGAAGACAGATTCAGAGCGGCTGAAGAACTGAAAAGGATGGGAGCCCGAATTACTGTTTCCGGAAGGCAGGCACGTATTGCAGGAGGATTTCCTCTTCATGGGTGCAGAGTGGCAGCAGGAGAACTCCGGGGAGGCGCGGCTCTGATCATAGCGGCCCTGGCGGCGCAGGGAGAATCAATCGTGGAAGGAAGCACCTTTATCTGCCGGGGATACCAGAATATTTGTGAGGATCTGGCTGCTTTGGGCGGACAGATTAAAAAGGATACAGGAACTGCATTTTATGAGAACATCGAAATACAGAAAAAAATTAAACATTACAGACAAACATAAAAAAATAATGCTGGGAGGACTGGGAGCAGTCCTTCTTGCAGGGATCATCTTTTTCTTTTCTTATTATCAGGTAAAAAATGTGGAAGTTATGGCAAGCGATCATTATACAGAAAAAGAGATCAAAGCCATGATCCTGAGAGGACCGATGTCGGGAAATTCCATTCTGGCGCCGATTCTCTATTCTACAGAGGATACAGGAGATATTCCTTTTGTAGAGGCTTTTACTGTTTCCAGATCAAACAGAAATACCATTGTGATCGGCCTGAAAGAAAAAAAAGCCGTAGGCTGTATTCCATATCTGGACAGCTACGTTTATTTTGACAGAAACGGGATTTTTATTGAGGGAGAAAAGAGCAGAGATGAAAAAGTTCCGTTTTTTGACGGAATTGCGGTAAAGCGTGTAGTGAAAAACGAAAAGCTTCCAATAAAAGACACGGTTCTGAATACAGCAGTAGCTCTTTCTACTATCTTTGCAAAAAATGAGAGTGTTCCAGAGCATATTGAATTTGATGAAAATTATGAGATCAGCCTTCTGTACGGAGATGTTACCGTGAATCTTGGCAAGGATGAAAATCTGGAAGATAAAATGACACGTGTGATTGCTATCCTTCCTCAGCTTTCCGGACAGAAGGGCGTTCTTCACGCCGAAAATATCAGCAGCACAGTAAAAACCATCACATTCGAAGCGGAAATCGAGGAGGTAACCGCAGAAAACTGGACCGGCGGCTATGATGAAAATGGAGAATATACCGGCGACGGAGAATATGATGAAAATGGACGTCATGTAGGGCCGAAACCTATGACAGCTCTTGACTATGCTTTGGAAAACTGGGTGGGCGGATATGACGAGGAAGGCGACTATACTGGTTCCGGAGAGTATGATGCAAACTGGAATTATGTAGGACCTGCGCCCACACAGGAAACCATAGATGCCATGGGAGACTGGACCGGCGGTTATAATGAGGAAGGCGGCTTTAACGGAACCGGAGAATACGACAGAGAAGGGAATTATGTAGGCCCTGCTCCTGAGACTACAGAAGACACAGATGAATATTCAGAGGATGGAGATTCAGAAGACGGATATTCGGAGGATGAATATACGGAGGACGGATATTCAGAAGAAAGTTATGAGGATTCGTGGGACGGAGAGTCTGGAGAAGCCTACTGACACCCGTCTTCCAATGCTCATGAGCAGCAGGGGCAGGTATCCCCATGTGACGAAAATCCATGAAAAAAGTATAAAAAAACAAAAATAGTAGTTGATTAATTTTATAAAAAACTATATGATATACTATATGCAGGTAGATTACGATAAATATCGGTGAAATAAAAGGAGGAAGTACATTGTTAGAGATCATGTCAAATGAAGCTGAGTCCTCTGCCAAGATTATTGTCATTGGTGTGGGCGGAGCTGGAAATAATGCAGTAAACAGAATGGTGGAAGAGACCATCGGAGGGGTAGAGTTTGTAGGTGTGAATACTGACAAGCAGGCCTTAACTCTCTGTAAAGCTCCAACAGTACTTCAGATTGGTGAAAAGATAACGAAAGGCCTTGGTGCAGGAGCACAGCCGGAAGTTGGTCAGAAGGCCGCTGAGGAAAGCATAGAAGAAGTAAAACAGTTAATGGAAGGGGCTGACATGGTATTCGTTACCTGTGGAATGGGCGGCGGTACCGGAACAGGTGCGGCACCTGTGATCGCGGCAGCAGCCAAAGAAATGGGAATCCTGACAGTTGGCGTTGTGACAAAGCCTTTCCGTTTTGAAGCAAAGACACGTATGAACAATGCTCTTGCAGGAATCGAAAACCTGAAGAAGTCAGTGGATACTCTGATCGTTATCCCTAATGACAAGCTTCTTGAGATCGTTGACCGCCGTACAACTATGCCGGAGGCACTTCGCAAGGCTGACGAAGTTCTTCAGCAGGCTGTTCAGGGAATCACTGATCTGATCAATCTGCCGGCACTGATCAATCTTGACTTTGCAGATGTTCAGACAGTCATGACTGATAAGGGTATCGCTCATATCGGTATCGGAGAGGCAAGAGGAGACGATAAGGCTATGGAAGCTGTTCAGCAGGCTGTTTCTTCACCGCTTCTTGAAACGACTATTAAGGGTGCTACTCATGTTATCATTAATATTTCAGGAGATATCTCTCTTATGGATGCAAACGATGCAGCAAGCTATGTTCAGGAGCTGACAGGAGAGGAAGCAAATATCATCTTTGGTGCAATGTATGATGATTCTGTTGCTGATTATGCAAGAATTACTGTAATTGCTACAGGATTATCTGACGCAGCGCCTAAAACCAATTCCTTTGGCGGCAGAAATACAGCTTCTTCCCCGTTTTCTGTAAGAAAGCCGGCTGCAGCAGGAACTTCAACACCTGTTTCAGGTTTGAACATGCCAAGCTTTAATCTTCCAAATATGAATTCATCTTTTGCTTCTAAAGTGCCCACAAGCACTGTACAGAAAAAAGATATTCAGATTCCGGATTTTCTGAAAAACAGATAAATATCAAGAATAGAAGAGGACACTGCATGGTGCAGTGTCCTCTTTTTCAGCATTTGCATGCAAATGTGCTGCATTTGGTTTCTGATTGTGCAGAGGCATTTTCGCCGTTGATGTCAATAGCAGATGCGGTACATCGGCAGTGTTCATTGTAGGTGCACTCCCGGGCTTTGCAGTCAATGTTGATTTTTTCACAGCCGCAGGAGTCTTTGATGCTGTTTACTGCAGAGCCTTCATTGCGGTCGCGGAAGCTTCCGCAGCAGGTTTCGTCTGCAATCCGGGCATCCGATCCTGTTACCTGGATCTCTCCTCTGGAACAGAGGCGATCTTTGTTGTAGACACAGGTTACTGCTGTACAGTTAAGAATTGTCATGTTCATGTCCTCCTTGGATTGGTAATTGCGGTAAATAGTATTCCCGAAAAAAAGGATTCTATACGGTTCGTCTCTCACTTTAAAATAAAAAAAATCTCTCACTTTAAAATATAAAAAATACTTGACTTTAAGAAAAGCATATGATATATTTAACCAGTACGTGAAGAAAACAAAGCAGAGTTCACTCTCACCTTAGCACATCAGATGTGTCTCGGGTTTATATGTCTCGGCATCTAACTGCTGGTTGAACCGCGGTTTTGAGAATGCGTCATATTCGGAATCACAGAATATGAAAGAGGATATAAGTGAGTGTGGATTTTGTCCGCACTTTTTTTCATATAGTAAAAAAGTCAGGGTATATCATTACAGGTATGGAGGTGTACGACAATTAGCAATTTAATGATTAACGAACAAATCAGAGACAAAGAAGTACGTCTGATCGGAGCAGACGGAGCTCAGCTTGGAATCATGTCTGCCAGAGAAGCTATGTTCAAGGCACAGGAGGCAGGACTTGATCTGGTAAAGATCGCACCGCAGGCGAAACCGCCGGTGTGCAAGATCATTGATTATGGCAAATACCGTTACGAGCTTTCCCGTAAAGAAAAGGAAGCAAAGAAAAAACAGAAAACCATCGACATTAAAGAGGTACGTCTCTCTCCTAATATTGATACGAATGACTTAAAGACAAAGGTAAACGCTGCAAGGAAATTCCTCAGCAAAGGTGACCGCGTAAAAGTCACTCTGCGTTTCAGAGGAAGAGAAATGGCCCATATGGCAAGCAGCAGACATGTGCTGGATGATTTTGCGGAGCTTCTTACAGATATTGCAGTAGTAGAAAAAGCCCCGAAGATCGAAGGGAGAAGCATGACAATGTTTCTCAGTGAAAAACGTTAAGCAGTTACTGAGGATGTGCTGCAGGGCGCATATAACAGTAATGTGAAATAAAACAGAACCAACGAATCAAGGAGGAAATAAAAATGCCTAAGATTAAAACATGTAGAGCAGCAGCAAAACGCTTCAAAAAAACAGGTACCGGAAAAATCATGAGAAACAAAGCTTATAAGAGCCATATCTTAACAAAGAAATCTCAGAAGAGAAAGAGAAATCTGAGAAAGGCCACTGTTGTTGATTCTACAAACCTGAAAAACATCAGGAAAGCACTGCCTTATTTATAAGAAGTAAGAAGACGAACAGGAGGAAATTAAGAAATGGCAAGAATTAAAGGCGGATTAAACGCAAAGAAAAGACATAACCGTACATTAAAACTGGCAAAGGGCTACAGAGGAGCTCGTTCCAAACAGTATAGAATCGCTAAACAGTCTGTAATGAGAGCACTTGCAAGCTCCTATGCAGGAAGAAAGCAGAAAAAACGTCAGTTCAGACAGCTCTGGATCGCACGTATCAACGCTGCTGCAAGAATGAACGGACTTTCCTACAGCAAAATGATGCATGGTCTTAAAGTTGCAAACATCGACATCAACAGAAAGATGCTTGCTGAGATGGCAGTTAATGATGCAGCTGGATTTACAGCACTTGCAGAGATCGCTAAAAAGGCTATAGCATAAATAAAAACATCAGGGATTCCCTGTCAAAAGATCACATATCCAATATTGGGTATGTGATTTTTTTGTAAATTTGCACTTGCAATCATAAAATTCTAATGCTATAATCAAAACATTAAAGTATTAGCGAATGAAAGTGAACAAGGAGGAGATTTACTATGAAAAACTGGAAAAAAGCTCTGAGCGTAACAGCAGCAGTTGCTATGGCGGCAACAATGGCTATGCCGACATCTGTTTTTGCAGAAGGCGATGAAACATTTAAGATTGGCGTGATCGGACCGATGACTGGCGATTATGCACAGTATGGTACAAATGTATATAATGCAGCTCAGATTGCTATTAATGAAATAAACGAGAATGGTGGATTTAATGGATATCAGGTAGAACTTCTGGCAGCAGGAGATGATATGGGAGATCCGGAAAAAGCAGTAAATGCATACAATGATCTGCTTGATAAGGGAATGCAGATGCTTTGCGGTGCAGTTACTTCCGGTTCCTGCATTGCAGTAGGTGCAGAGGCAGCAGAGAGCACTTTCCTGTTTACTCCATCTGCTACAGCAGTTGATTCTATCACATCAGGCTCCAACGAATTCCGTATGTGCTTTACAGACCCGGCACAGGGAGCAAAATCTGCACAGTATATCGGAGAGCATAAGCTTGCAACTAAGGTGGCTGTTCTGTATGATTCCATGGCAGACTACAATTCCGGCGTGCATGATTCTTTTGTAGAAGCAGCAGAGGAAAACGGTCTGGAAGTAGTTGCAGACGAGGCTTATACAACAGATAATAATACAGATTATTCTGTACAGCTTAAGAAGATTGCTGACAGCGGCGCAGAGCTTCTTTTCCTTCCAAACTACTATTCCGACAATGCATTGATCCTTCAGCAGGCATCAGAGGCAGGCATGGACATTAAGTTCTTTGGTGTTGACGGCATGGACGGTATTCTTAACGTAGAGAATTTTGATACTTCTCTTGCAGAAGGCGTTATGCTTCTGACTCCTTTCTCTGCAACAGCAGAAGATGAAGCAAGCCAGGCATTTGTAAAATCTTATAATGAGATTTCAGGCGGAGAAACACCGAACCAGTTTGCAGCAGATGCTTATGATGTTATCTATGCAATGAAAGCCGCAGCAGATGCAGCAGAGATCACTCCGGATATGGCAAACGAAGATATCAGTGCGGCAATGAGCGAAGCAATGCTTAGCACAGAGCTTGACGGACTTACAGGAAAAGCAAAATGGACAGAGGAAGGCGAGTGCGATAAAGAGCCGAAAGCATTTGTGATCGAAAATGGTGCTTACAAAGAAATGGAATAATCAGTGAATCGCTGATTTGATTATTGATAGTCATAAGGACGGGGACGGTTGCTTTGCAGTGTGACCGTCCGCCGTTCCTTTTTATTAACTTTATGATAAGAGGTGCACTATGAGTTTTATATCTTATTTAAAAGATGGAATCAGCCTGGGCAGTATCTATGCGATCATTGCTCTGGGTTATACAATGGTGTATGGTATTGCAAAAATGCTGAATTTTGCTCATGGAGATGTTATCATGGTCGGCGCTTTTGTAATCCTTACAGCTATTACAAAAGGAGGTATGTCTCCGGTTCTGGCTGTTGTGATTTCCATTGTATTCTGTACGGTACTGGGCATTGTGATTGAAAAAGTTGCATATCGCCCTCTGAGAAAGGCATCGTCCAACCTTGCAGTGCTGATCACGGCTATTGGCGTCAGTTATCTTCTTCAGAATCTTGCCCTGCTTATTTTTGGTGCGGATGCCAAAAGCTTTGTAACAGTCATTGATGTTCCTTCTCTTTCTCTTTTCGGAGGACAGCTTGTGATCAAGGGAATCACAATTGTGACAATTGTTGTAAGTGTGATCATTATGGCGGCTCTTACGTTTTTTGTGCGAAAAACAAAACCGGGGCGTGCTATGCAGGCGGTTTCTGAGGACCGCGATGCAGCTCAGCTGATGGGAGTAAATGTAAATGCAACAATTTCCCTGACCTTTGCCATTGGTTCCGGACTTGCGGCCATTGCCGGACTTCTGCTTTGCTCTGCTTATCCTACACTGACTCCGTATACAGGAGCCATGCCTGGAATCAAGGCTTTTGTTGCAGCAGTATTCGGAGGTATCGGATCTATTCCGGGAGCCATGGTGGGAGGAATCCTTCTTGGTGTGATCGAAATTTTTGGAAAAGCCTACATTTCTTCTCAGGTAGCAGATGCCATTGTATTTGCAGTTCTGATCATTGTGCTCCTGGTGAAGCCTACCGGATTGTTTGGCAAAAACATTCAGGAGAAAGTGTAAGGTGGATCATATGAAAAATAAGATGAATAAGACAACAAAAAACAATTTTATAACATATGGGATCGTGATCCTTTTGTTTGCAGTGGTTCAGATCCTTTCCTCCACAGGAAATCTTTCCAGACTTCTTACAGGACTTCTGGTTCCTCTCTGCGTTTATACGATCGCGGCAGTATCCCTGAACCTTGTTGTGGGATTTTCCGGAGAACTGAGCCTTGGACATGCAGGCTTTATGTGTGTGGGCGCATATTCCAGCGCATTGTTTTCACATATGACAGCAGATGCCCTTCCGTCGGTTCCAAGATTTATCCTTGCCATTTTGGTGGGGGCAGCTGTGGCAGGGATTTTTGGTGTTCTGATCGGTATTCCGGTATTAAGACTCCGCGGAGATTATCTTGCGATTGTTACTCTTGCTTTTGGCGAGATCATTAAAAATCTGATCAACATTCTTTATGTTGGCGTGGACGAAAACGGCATTCATGTGGCAACTACTTCTGCTGGCTTTAAACTTGCTGCTGGAGGAAAAAAGATCCTGAAGGGAGCGCTTGGTATTTCCGGTACGTCGGCTCTTTATAAGGATATTAAGGAGCACTTTTTCCTGATTGGCGTGATCCTTGTATTGCTCACTTTGTTTATTGTACAGAATCTGGTGCATTCCAGAAGCGGACGTGCCATTATGTCCACAAGAGACAACAGGATCGCTGCAGAATCCATAGGCATCAATGTAACAAAATATAAGCTTCTTGCATTTACGGTTTCAGCAGCTCTGGCAGGCGTGGCAGGCGTGCTTTATTCCCATAATCTGTCTATGCTGAAAGTATCGGTATTCGATTATAATATGTCTATTCTGATTCTTGTGTATGTGGTTCTGGGTGGCATCGGAAACCTGAGAGGTTCTATGATCGCAGCGATTATCCTTTATGCTCTTCCGGAACTGCTTCGAGGATTTGCAAATTACCGTATGCTGATCTATGCGGTCGTGTTGATCGTGATGATGCTCTTTAACTGGGCTCCGGCAGCAAGAAACTGGAGAAGCCGTATGGTAGAGAAATTTAAAGGCGGAAAAATGAACAAGGAGGCAGCTTGACTATGGCAATGCTGGAAGTAAATCATCTGTCAATTCAGTTCGGCGGTCTTCGGGCGGTTGACGGCTTTCATTTAAATATTGAAAAGGGAGAACTTTACGGTCTGATCGGTCCTAACGGTGCCGGCAAGACTACGGTATTCAATCTTTTGACAGGCGTATATAAGCCTACAGAGGGGATTATCCGGCTGGATGGCCAGGATATCACAGGAAAAAGTACCATTGAGATCAACAAAGCGGGAATTGCCCGTACTTTCCAGAATATCCGTTTGTTTAAAGATATGCCTGTTCTGGATAATGTAAAAGCAGGGCTTCATAATCATTATCAGTACTCTGTTCTCACTGGTGTTTTAAGACTGCCAAAATATTTTAAAGTAGAAAAAGAAATGAACGAAAAGGCTATGGAAATTTTGAAAGTCTTTGATCTGGATAAGGAAGCGGATCTTCTTGCCGGAAATCTTCCTTATGGAAAACAGCGTAAACTGGAGATAGCCCGTGCATTGGCAACAGAGCCTAAGCTTCTCCTTCTGGATGAGCCGGCTGCAGGAATGAATCCAAATGAAACACAGGAACTGATGGACACTATCCGTTTTGTACAGGAACATTTCCATATGACGACACTTCTGATAGAACATGATATGAAACTGGTAGGCGGTATCTGTGAAAAGCTTACTGTGCTGAATTTTGGTCAGGTTCTGACACAGGGGGAAACTTCAGAGGTACTGAATAACCCACAGGTTATTACAGCATATCTGGGAGAATAGGAGGAAATCAGTTATGGCAATGCTGGAAGTAAAGGATCTTCAGGTATATTATGGTGTGATCCAGGCTCTGAAGGGGATTTCCTTTGAGGTAAACCAGGGAGAGGTCATTGCTTTGATCGGTGCCAACGGCGCCGGAAAGACAACTACACTCCAGACACTTACAGGAATCCTTCAGGCAAAATCCGGAAGTATCATGTTTGAGGGCAAAGACCTGACAAAGGTGCCTGCCCATAAGATTGTAGAAATGGGGATGGCTCATGTCCCGGAAGGAAGACGCGTGTTTTCGGATATGACTGTATATGAAAATCTTCTTATGGGTGCATATACACGTAAAGACAAAAATGAAATTGCAGAAAGTCTTGAAATGGTATACAAGAGATTTCCAAGGCTGAAAGAACGGCAGGGACAGCGTTCAGGAACTCTTTCAGGCGGAGAGCAGCAGATGCTTGCCATGGGACGCGCCCTGATGAGTAAACCCAGGATTATCTTAATGGACGAGCCTTCTATGGGACTTTCGCCAATTTTTGTAAATGAGATTTTTAATATCATTAAGGATGTAAGTGAAGGCGGTACCACAGTTCTTCTGGTAGAGCAGAATGCAAAGAAAGCCCTTTCTATTGCAGACAGGGCATATGTACTGGAAACAGGAAATATCACTCTGGAAGGCAAAGCTGAGGATCTTCTTCATAATGAGGCTGTCCAGAAAGCATATCTGGGAGAATAAAAGACAGCAGGGCAGATCCGGGGGATTTGCCGGGGATCATGCAAGGAGGAAAGAAAATGGATGAAAATATTGTGATTTCCATTGCAAGGCAGTATGGAAGCGGCGGCCGTACTGTAGGAAAAATGCTTTCAGAGAAGCTGGGAATTTCTTTTTATGACAAAGAGATCATCCGTATGGCTTCTGACGAAAGCGGAATTGATCTGAAGCTTTTTGGAAAGGTAGAAGGAGGAGACAGTGTAAAGCCGTCTTTGTTTTCCAAAAATACCATATACAGAGGAAAGCTTCATCAGCCGGACAGTAAAGAGTTTATTTCCGATG
>URWL01000024.1 GCA_900551465.1 uncultured Blautia sp.
TTACAGAAGGTAAATGGGATGACCCGGCAGTTCTTCAGATGGCTCAGGATATTGAAGAGCTTGCAAAGAACGGATACTATTCCGAAATGGTTGGCTCCAACGTATGGCCGGCAGGTCAGAATACAGAGCTTGCTCTTGGAACAGCTGCTATGTACCTGAATGGTTCCTGGCTTCCAAACGAGGTTAAGGATATGGCTGGCGAAGATTTCAAATGGGGATGCTTCGCATATCCGGAGCTTGAGAACGGTGCAAACGGAATTGAGACAAACAACTTTGGAGCACAGGTGTTCGGTATCAACAAAGATACAAAAATGCCGAAGGAAGCATTTGATCTGATCAAATTCATCACAACCGGCGAATATGACAAGAAACTTGCAGATGCATCTGTAGGTATCCCGGCAGACACAACAAATACAGAGTGGCCGGCAATGGTAGAATGTGCAAAACCTGTTATCGAGCAGAGCACAGGCCGTTTCACATGGGCAGCTGGAGTTGAAACAAACGTAGATATGACTCCTGTTATCAAAGAAAACTTCATCAAATTGATGGCTGGTTCCCTGACAGCAGACGAGTTTGTAGCTGCAATGCAGGAAGCTGCTAAATAATAAAATAAGCAGAGCAGAGATGGTGGCATCGTTTTTACGCTGCCGCCATCTTTTCTTTTGAGGGAAATAAAAGAGGAGGAAACCATATTGAAGAAAAATAAAACAATGATCGTGGTATTCCTGACACCGGCAGTACTTCTGTTTCTGGGAATCTTTTTGTATCCTATACTGAAGACTATTCTCATGAGCTTTTTCAAAATTGAAGGTGTTACGGATGCAATGAATCTGTGGAGCTTTGTTGGGCTGGATAACTATGCAAAACTGCTTAATACCAGTCTTTTCCGTACTGCATTTTTTAACCTTTTCCGTATCTGGTTCTTTGGCGGCCTGATCGTTATGTCTCTGTCACTTCTTTTTGCAGCTATTCTTACCAGCGGTATTCGTGGAAAGAAATTTTTCCGTGCTATTATTTACATGCCAAATATTGTAAGTGCAGTTGCCCTTGCTACCATGTGGCTTCAGTATGTATACAGCCCAAGATTTGGTCTTCTGAAGAATTTCTTTTCAGCGCTTCATTTAGAAGGACTGGCAAAAACACAGTGGCTGGATAATGAACATAAATTTATGGCGCTGCTGCTTGCTTATTGTTTTGGTATGGTAGGGTATCACATGCTGATCTGGCTTTCCGGTATTGAACGTATCAGTCCGGAATATTATGAAGCGGCTACCATTGATGGAGCCAATAAGCTGGCACAGTTCCGCTATATGACCCTTCCCCTTCTTAAGGGCGTGTTTAAAACAAATATCACCATGTGGTCTGTAAGTTCTGTAGGCTTCTTTGTATGGTCTCAGCTGTTTTCTAACGTTACGGCAGATACGCAGACAATTACGCCGTATGTATATATGTATATGCAGATCTTCGGCGGCGGCAATACAGTAACAGAACGTAACTCCGGACTTGGAGCGGCAATTGGTGTGCTTCTGAGTTTATGTGTGGTACTTATCTTTACTGTATGTAACAAATTGATCAAAGACGACGACTTAGAATTTTAGGAGGTGCTTGCTATGGCAAAGACAAAGGAAAAGGAGCCGCGCCGCCCGTTTAATCTGAAGCAAGAGCTGAAGCTGGCACCTGGCTACATTATTATTCTTCTCTGGGTTATTTTTACAATTGTACTTCTGGGCTGGGTATTTTGTGCCAGCTTTTCTACAACTGCAGAAATTTTTCAGGGAAAAGCTTTGAAATTTGAAACAGGACTTCATTTTGAAAATTATGCAAAAGCATGGAACGGATCCGGTGTTGCAGGATTTTTTGGAAACTCTCTCTTATACTCTGTAGTTTCCTGTGTTGCTCTGATCCTGGTATGTGCTCCGGCAGCTTATGTGCTGTCCAGATTTGAATTTATTGCAAATAAATTCATCCAGACAAGCTTTGTATCTGCTATGGGCGTTCCTGCAATCATGGTAGTTCTGCCGCTGTTCAGTATTATTTCCGGTATGGGGATTCTGAACAATATTCCGCTGGCAAAAGGAACTCTGATTCTTTTGTACGTAGGAATCAACGTACCTTATACTACGATTTTCCTGCTGACATTTTTCAGCAACATATCTAAGACCTATGAAGAGGCTGCAGCTATTGACGGATGTCCTCCAATGAAGACTTTCTGGAAAATTATGTTCCCTATGGCACAGTCAGGTATCGTAACAGTAACGATTTTTAATTTTATCAATATCTGGAATGAGTACTTCCTGTCATTGATCTTTGCAAGCTCCGACAAGCTGAAACCTGTAGCTCCGGGACTTTACGGAATGATCAACTCCATGAAGTATACAGGTGACTGGGCTGGTATGTTTGCAGCTGTTATTATTGTATTCCTGCCTACATTTATTCTATATGTATTCCTGTCAGAGAAGATCATTGGCGGTGTTACAGGTGGAATCAAAGGCTGATTAAGAAAGGATTGAACATCATGAAAAAACCGGTATTAGTAGTTATGGCAGCAGGCATGGGAAGCCGTTACGGCGGTCTGAAGCAGATTGACCCTATTGATAAAGAGGGCCATATTATCATGGATTTTTCTATCTATGATGCTGTGAAAGCGGGATTTGAGAAGGTTGTATTCATTATCAAAAAAGAAAATGAAGAGGATTTCAGAAAAGCTATCGGCGACCGTCTCAGCAAACAGATCCAGGTGGCTTATGTGTTCCAGGATCTTCAGAACATTCCGGAAGGATATGAAGTACCTGCTGACAGAGTGAAGCCATGGGGAACCGGACATGCCGTATTAAGCTGCATCGGAGAGGTGGATGGACCATTTGCGGTAATCAATGCAGACGACTATTATGGAAGTCATGCATTTAAGATGGCATATGATTTCCTTACAGAAAACCAGGATGAAGAAGAACTCTATAAATATATGATGGTTGGTTATAAGCTGGAAAATACTCTTACAGATAACGGCCATGTTGCCAGAGGTGTTTGTGTAACAGATGAAAATGACCATCTTATAAAGATCAATGAGCGCACACACATTGAAAAGCATAACGGCGGAACTGCATATACAGAAGATGATGGTGCAACATGGACTATGCTTCCGGAGGGAAGTACAGTATCCATGAATATGTGGGGATTTTCTGCAAGCATTCTTACAGAACTGCAAGCACGTTTCGCGGCATTTCTTGATGAAAATTTAAGCAAGAACCCATTGAAGTGTGAATATTTCCTGCCTTTTGTTGTGGATGAGCTTCTTCACGAGAAGAAAGCAACTGTAACAGTGCTGAAATCTGAAGATAAATGGTACGGGGTTACCTACAAAGACGATAAGCCGTTTGTTATGGCAGCTATCCAGAATCTGAAAGATCAGGGGCTTTACCCGCAGAATTTATGGGAGGACAGATAACAGTGAATGCGATCCAGAAAGAAGTAATAAGTAAGTTTGATTTTCCCGGAGAGGTAGTGGAATGTATTCCCTATGGAAGCGGACATATCAACGATACATATCGTCTGACGGTTCAGACATCAGAGGGACAGAATAAGCGTTTTATCCTTCAGAGAATGAATAAGAGCATTTTTACAAAACCAGTGGAGTTGATGGAAAACGTCAGCGGTGTTACTTCATGGCTCCGCAAAAAAATCCAGGAAAATGGCGGAGATGCAGAAAGAGAAACATTAAATATTGTAAATGATAAGGAGAACAGTCCTTATTATGTGGATTCAGAGGGTGAATACTGGAGAGTTTATCTTTTTATTGAAGATGCCACAAGCTTTGATATGGTGAAAGATGACAATGACTTTTATCAGAGCGCAGTTGCTTTCGGACATTTTCAGAGACTTCTGGCAGACTACCCGGCAGAAACTCTCCATGAGACGATTGTGAACTTTCATAATACAGTAGATCGTTTCCGCAAGTTTAAAGAGGCTGTGGCAGCAGACAGTGAGGGGCGTGTAAAGGACGTTCAGGATGAGATCAGATTTGTTCTGGATCGTGAGGAACTGGCGCATACTCTTTGCGATCTGCAGGAAAAGGGAGAAATCCCTCTTCGTGTTACCCACAATGATACAAAGCTGAACAATATCATGATCGATGATGAGACCGGAAAAGCAATCTGTGTGATCGACCTTGATACAGTTATGCCGGGACTTTCTGTAAATGATTTTGGCGATTCAATCCGTTTTGGTGCAAGTACAGGAGCAGAGGATGAACAGGATCTCAGTAAGATTTCCTGCGATCTTCATCTTTATGAAGTTTATACCAAAGGGTTTATTGAGGGGTGTGCCGGCGCACTGACAGATATTGAACTGGATATGCTTCCTATGGGAGCGATCCTTATGACCTTTGAATGCGGCATGCGTTTCCTGACAGATTATCTGGAGGGAGATCATTACTTTAAGATCCACAGAGAGGGACACAATCTGGACCGCTGCCGTACACAGTTTAAACTGGTTGCAGATATGGAAGAAAAACTTCCTCAGATGAAAGCTATTGTAGAAAAATACAGGTAGTGCTATACTGAATATTGGTAACAAACCATAAGAAGACCTGAAGAGGAGGACAAGATCATGGCAATTTTAGTTACAGGCGGCGCCGGTTATATCGGCAGCCATACAGTTGTAGAGCTTCAAAATGCGGGATATGAGGTTGTTGTTGTGGACAACTTAAGCAATTCCAGCGAAAAAAGTCTGGAACGTGTGGAAAAGATCACAGGAAAACCAGTGAAATTCTATAAGGCAGATATTCTTGACAGAGAAGGTCTTACAGAAATTTTTGAAAAAGAGGACATTGATTCCTGCATTCATTTCGCAGGTCTGAAAGCTGTTGGAGAATCTGTAGCAAAACCATGGGAATATTATGAAAATAATATTGCCGGAACATTGACTCTTGTAGATGTAATGAGAAAACATGGTGTTAAGAATATTATTTTCTCTTCTTCTGCTACTGTATATGGAGACCCTGCGATCATTCCGATTACAGAGGAATGCCCAAAAGGACAGTGTACCAATCCTTATGGATGGACAAAATCCATGCTGGAACAGATCTTAAGCGATATCCAGAAGGCAGACCCGGAATGGAATGTGGTTCTTCTTCGTTATTTCAATCCAATCGGAGCTCATAAGAGCGGAACTATTGGCGAAAATCCAAATGGTATTCCAAACAACCTGATGCCTTATGTAACCCAGGTTGCAGTTGGCAAATTGAAAGAGCTTGGAGTATTTGGAAATGATTACGATACTCCGGATGGAACCGGTGTGAGAGATTACATCCATGTAGTGGATCTGGCAAAAGGTCATGTGAAAGCCCTTAAAAAGCTTGAGGATAAATCAGGGCTGAATATTTATAATCTGGGAACCGGAAAAGGCTACAGTGTTCTTGATATTGTAAAGAACTTTGAAGAAGCAACCGGTGTGAAAGTTCCTTATGTGATCAAACCGCGTCGCCCGGGCGATATTGCTGCCTGCTATTCCGATGCGTCTAAAGCAGAGAGAGAGCTTGGATGGAAAGCAGAGTTCGGTATTAGGGAAATGTGTGCAGATTCCTGGAACTGGCAGAGTAAAAATCCTAATGGATATGATGAATAAGAAATAAGAAAACCTCCGGAGAAATTTTCCGGAGGTTTTCTTATGGATCTTATTTATCATCGTCGTCATTGTTTTTCTTTTTTTCAAATTTGGGTTCGCAGGTCAGTTCGATACCAAGTCTTCGGAACTGCCAGATGTCCACGGAGGACAGCATGACAGAGGTGTGGGCCTGACAGCCCTTTAATTTAGGCAGCTGTTCCAGCGCCAGTCCGGCTTCTGGATTGCTTGCAGCGCTGACGGAAAGGGCAATAAGAGTTTCGTCTGTGTGGAGACGGGGATTTTTGCTTCCCAGATATCTTGTTTTCAGCTCCTGGATAGGACGGATAGCTTCCGGGGAGATTACATGGTGTGCATGTTCAATTCCTGCCAGTTTTTTCAGGGCATTAAGAAGGAGCGCGGAAGAGGCTCCAAGCAGATCAGAGGTCTTTCCGTCAATTATTTCGCCATCAGGAAGTTCCAGGGCAGCAGCAGGAGCACCTGTCTGCTTTTCGATATCCAGAGCAGCAGTGACTACTTTGCGGTCCTCCAGGGATGCATGAGCCTGTTTCAGAAGCAGCTCGATCTTACAAACTTCATCTTCTTTTCCTGTACCGGATACAAGGGCATCACAGCTTTTATAATAGCGGCGGATGATCTCCTGACGGGAGGCCTCTTTGCAGACCTCATCATCCACAATACAGTTCCCTGCCATATTAACGCCCATATCTGTAGGTGATTTATAAGGACATTCGCCCATGATCTTTTCGAACATAGCCTGAAGCACAGGGAAAATTTCCACATCACGGTTATAATTGACAGTAGTCTCTCCATAAGCTTCCAGATGGAAAGGGTCGATCATATTTACATCGTTCAGATCTGCGGTAGCTGCTTCATATGCCAGGTTGACCGGATGCTTCAGCGGAATATTCCAGATAGGGAAAGTCTCAAATTTTGCATATCCGGCGCAGATACCGCGTTTGTGTTCATGATAAAGCTGGGAGAGACACACGGCCATTTTACCGCTGCCCGGTCCCGGTGCAGTGACTACCACCAGAGGTCTGGAGGTTTCGATATACTGATTTTTGCCGTAGCCCTCATCGCTTACGATAAGAGAGGTATTGCTGGGATATCCCGGGATATTATAGTGGACAAATACACGGATGCCCAGTTTTTCCAGTCTGTTTTTAAAGAGGTCGGCTCCTTCCTGACCGGAATAACGGGTGATGCAGACGCTTCCCACATAAAGTCCGCGTTCAGAAAATACTTCGATCAGACGAAGGACATCTTCATCATAGGTGATGCCCAGATCTCCGCGGACTTTGTTTTTATCAATATCAGCAGCGCTGATGACGATGACGATCTCTGCCTGGTCACTGAGCTGCATCAGCATGCGGAGCTTACTGTCCGGTTCAAATCCAGGAAGGACTCTGGATGCATGAAAATCATCAAATAGTTTGCCGCCAAATTCCAGATAAAGTTTATTTCCGAATTTACCGATCCTTTCGCGGATATGTTCTGACTGCATGGTTAGATATTTTTCGTTATCAAATCCTGTCTTCATATTGTTTTCCTTTCCCGATTCACGTCGTTGGCAGAAATTCTGCCTTGTTCATGCTGATAGTATACTACGAACAACTGATGGATGCAAAACTTTTTTAAACAGACTAATTCTGTTGATTTATGGAGGAAATCTCTTTATAATAAAGAAGACAGTAGAGGAGGAAAAGAATGAACGATCATATGGAAAATCGTCCGGATGGAAAAAGACCGGACCGTAATGAGCCCGGAAAACAAGGGCCAAATAAAAACCGCCAGTCGCTGCTGGCATTTTTACTTTGTCTTCTGGTGACACTGATCTGCCTGAGCTTTATAACAGAAATCCGTAATGGGGGCACCAGTGAGATCACTTATGACAAATTTATTGAAATGGTGGAGAAGGATCAGGTAAAAGAAGTGACACTGCAGTCCGGTGTACTGACAGTTGAACCAAAGCTTCATGATTCTTTTGAAAAGAAACAGTACCATGTAAATCAGATGGAGAATATTGATGCGCTGACTGCCAGACTGGAAGGTAAGGGAATCATTTTTCAGTACGAGCAGCCTGACGCAATGCTGGAGATTCTTTCTATGCTGCTCAGCGTGCTGCTTCCCACAGTTCTTATGTTTGGAATGCTGATGTTCTTTATGCGCCGTATGAATAAAGGCGGCGGTGTTATGGGAGTGGGTAAAAGCCGTGCAAAGGCATATATCCAGCAGGAGACAGGCATTACCTTTAAGGATGTGGCCGGACAGGACGAGGCAAAAGAATCTCTTCAGGAGGTTGTAGATTTTCTTCATAATCCGGGAAAATATACAGCTATTGGAGCTAAGCTTCCCAAAGGTGCGCTTCTTGTAGGACCTCCGGGAACAGGAAAGACTCTCCTGGCAAAGGCTGTAGCGGGAGAGGCAAAGGTGCCGTTTTTTTCTCTTTCCGGTTCGGAATTTGTGGAGATGTTTGTAGGTGTAGGTGCGTCTCGTGTCCGCGATCTTTTTGAGGAAGCTAAGAAAAATGCTCCCTGTATTGTATTTATTGATGAGATCGATGCAATTGGAAAAAGCCGTGATTCTCATTATGGAGGAGGGAATGATGAGCGTGAGCAGACTCTGAACCAGCTTCTTGCGGAAATGGATGGATTTGATACATCCAAAGGCCTTCTGATCCTTGCGGCGACCAACCGTCCGGAAGTTCTGGATCCGGCACTTCTCCGTCCGGGACGTTTTGACCGTCGTGTGATTGTAGACCGTCCGGATCTGAAGGGCCGTGTGGAGGTTCTGAAAGTACATGCCAAGGACGTGCTTCTTGATGAAACGGTAGATCTGGATGCCATTGCTCTGGCAACCTCCGGCGCAGTGGGATCCGACCTTGCAAATATGATCAACGAAGCAGCAATCCTTGCAGTAAAGAATGGACGCAGGGCAGTATCCCAGAAGGATCTTCTGGAATCTGTGGAAGTGGTTCTTGTAGGAAAAGAGAAGAAAGACCGTATTTTAAGTGAACAGGAAAGGCGTATCGTATCTTATCATGAAGTAGGTCATGCCCTTGTCAGTGCCCTTCAGAAAGACGCGGAGCCGGTGCAGAAGATCACTATTGTTCCCCGTACCATGGGAGCCCTGGGATATGTTATGCATGTTCCGGAAGAAGAAAAATTCCTTAACACACAGAAAGAACTGGAAGCAATGCTTGTTGGATATCTGGGCGGCCGTGCTGCAGAAGAGATCGTCTTTGATACGGTGACCACAGGTGCAGCCAATGATATCGAACAGGCGACCAAGGTTGCAAGAGCTATGATCACCCAGTATGGTATGTCGCAGAAATTCGGTCTTATGGGACTGGCTTCGCAGGAAAATCAGTATTTGTCAGGAAGAGCTGTATTAAACTGCGGTGATGATACGGCAACAGAAATCGACCATGAGGTAATGAAGCTTCTTCACGAATCATATGAAGAGTCTAAGAGGCTTTTAAGCGGTCACAGAACAGCTCTTGATAAGATTGCAGAATATCTGATCCGAAAAGAGACGATTACCGGAAAAGAATTTATGAAAATCTTCCGGGCAGTAGAGCGAGGAATGGATATTCCGGAAGACCTGAATGACCTGGTATTTCCGGAAGATGTGAAAGTGATCGAAGAAACCGTATCAGAAGAAAAGCAGGATACAGAAAATGTTTCAGATTGAGGAAGAACTGAAAAAACTTCCCGCCAAGCCAGGTGTTTATCTGATGCATGATGAGCGGGACGAGATCATATATGTGGGAAAGGCTGTGAGCCTTAAAAACCGTGTGCGGCAGTACTTTCAGAGCAGCCGTTACAAAGGTGCGAAAATCGAGCAGATGGTCACCCACATTGCCAGATTTGAATATATTATTACAGATTCCGAACTGGAAGCGCTTGTACTGGAAAGCAATCTGATCAAGGAACACAGACCGAAATATAACACCATGCTGAAGGACGACAAAAGCTATCCCTTCATTAAGGTGACAGTTCAGGAGGCTTATCCAAGAGTCCTTTTTGCCCGGAGGATGAAAAAAGATAAAAACCGATATTTTGGTCCGTATACAAGCGGAGGGGCGGTAAAGGACGTTATCGAGCTTGTGCGGAAACTGTATCAGGTACGATCCTGCAGCAGAACACTTCCCAGAGACTGCGGAAAAGACCGTCCCTGTCTTTATTATCATATGAAGCAGTGCACCGGTCCCTGTACGGGAAATGTGTCACAGGAGGCATACAGGGAAAATATCCAGAAGGTTCTTCGATTCCTGAACGGAGATTTTCAGGAAACTATTGATCAGCTGACGGATAAGATGCAAAAAGCTTCTGAGGAACTCCGGTTTGAGGATGCGGCAGAATGCCGTGATCTGATCCAGAGTATCCGTAAGATTGGTGAACGCCAGAAAATTACTGCTTATGGGGAAGAAGACAGGGATATCATTGCAGTGGCAATGGACGAAAGTCTGGATCTTCGAGAGCAGGATGCAGTGGTTCAGGTGTTTTTTATGCGCAGCGGCAGAATCATTGGAAGAGACCATTTTTATCTGCGAGTTGCAAGAGGCGATACCAGAGAGCAGGTACTGTCCAGTTTTCTGAAGCAGTTTTATGCAGGGACACCTTTTATTCCCAGAGAGATCATGCTTCAGACAGATGTGGAAGACCGTGAGGTGATCGAGGAATGGCTCAGTTCCAGAAGAAAACAGAAGGTTCATATTCTGGTTCCGAAGAAAGGAACGAAGGAGAAGCTGGTGGAGCTTGCCAGAGAAAATGCCCGAATGGTTCTGGATAAGGACAGAGAGCGTATCCGCCGTGAAGAAGGACGGACAATAGGAGCAGTACATGAAGTAGAGGAGTGGCTGGGACTGAAAGATATTGTCCGGATGGAGGCCTTTGACATTTCAAATATCAGTGGATTTGAATCAGTGGGATCCATGGTCGTATATGAAAAAGGACGTCCGAAAAAAAGTGATTATCGTAAATTCCGTATTAAGTCGGTACAGGGTCCAAATGATTATGCCAGTATGGAAGAAGTGCTTACCAGACGTTTTACTCATGAGAGCAATGGAGAATTTGACAGCTTTTCCAGAATGCCGGATCTGCTTCTGATGGACGGAGGCAGGGGGCAGGTAAATATTGCCCTCGGAGTTCTGGAAAAGCTTGGAATACAGATTCCGGTCTGCGGTATGGTGAAAGATGATCACCATCGTACCAGAGGGCTTTATTTCAATAATGTGGAAATTCCAATTGAAACAAACAGTGAAGGCTTTCGCCTGATCACAAGGATCCAGGATGAAGCTCATCGTTTTGCAATAGAATATCACAGATCTCTCCGCAGTAAGGAACAGGTACACTCGATCCTGGATGACATACCGGGGATCGGTGAACGGAGAAGGAAAGCACTTATGCGAAAATTCCGGTCTGTGGAAGGAATCAGGGATGCTTCTCAGGACGAGCTGGCAGAAACAGAGTCCATGAATGCAGCAAGCGCACAGCAGGTATATCTTTTTTTTCATCCTTCTGCGCAGCCGAAAGACAGAAAGTAACACAAAGTAATTTGTGCCGCTAATATATAAAAAAGGAGAACACACATATGAAAGGTGTATTGATGACAAAGATGGTGCAGGAGCAGAACCTTACCAATCTGACTCCGGAGATCGACCTGTCAGACAAGAGGATCATGACTGCAGAGATCAACCGTCCTGCACTGCAGCTTACCGGGTATCTGGAGCATTTCGCCAATGAGCGTGTTCAGATCATTGGATATGTAGAGTACACATATCTGATGCAGCTTCCGGATGAAAAGCGTCTGATGAAATATGAACGTTTTATCTCCAGTAAGATTCCCTGCGTAATCTTCAGCACTATGACAAAGCCGTCGCAGGATATGCTGGATCTTGCTATTAAATATAATGTTCCTACATTTGTAACAGAAAGAACAACTTCCAGTCTGATGGCGGAGATTATCCGCTGGCTTGGAGTACAGCTGGCGCCCTGTATTTCTATCCATGGAGTTCTGGTAGATGTTTATGGTGAAGGTATCCTGATTACTGGAGAAAGCGGTATCGGTAAAAGTGAGGCTGCACTGGAGCTGATCAAGCGAGGACATCGTCTTGTCAGCGATGATGTGGTAGAACTCCGCAAGGTCAGCGATGTAACCCTGGTAGGTTCGGCACCTGATATCACAAGACATTTTATTGAACTGCGCGGAATTGGTATTATAGATGTCAAAACCCTGTTTGGTGTAGAAAGTGTAAAAGATACACAGTCTGTAGATCTTGTTATTAAGCTGGAGGAATGGGACAGAGATAAAGAATATGACCG
>URWL01000025.1 GCA_900551465.1 uncultured Blautia sp.
GTTTCCTTCACAGGCTATAGTCAAAGATGCAGACAGGCTGGTTTCCTTAAATACCATACGTATGCAGCGTTCTGCTAACTGGAATTCCTGTTTGCTGCCATGGTATCCAAAATCGCCGGTTAGTACAAGGACTTCTGGTTGCCAGTCAGCAGGAAGCTGCGCAACAGCTTTTGTCATGCGTTGAAACTGAATAAGAAATTTTTCTGGCTGATGAATGTTGGCATGTATGTCAGTGAGATGTAAAATTTTCATAAGTGTGTACTCCTTTTTTTATATTACATAATGATTATAGGAAAGAAACAAAGAAATCGTCTACCAGTCTATTGTAAAAAAAAGATAAAGAAACATGGAAGCTCAGGATGTCTGACACCTAAAAGATTTTACAAAGTTTTACTTTGGCAAGATAGTTGAAATCGTAATAGGATGTTAAGATTACAGCATAAACTGTCAGACAGGAAAGGAAGTAAAAAATGACAGAGCTTTTGTATGAAAAACTGGCGAAACAGTTAAAGGAAAAAATCTTAAGTGGTGAATGGCAGATCGGGTTTAAGCTTCCGGGAGAACTGGAACTTACAAAAGAATATGGAGTAGGACGTTCGACGGTAAGAGAGGCTTTGAATGTATTGCAATATGACAGCCTGATCTGTAAAAAGGATGGAATAGGTGCTTTTGTCAAAAGTAATCGTCCCATGCTGGATAATCCTCTTTTATGGCTTAGCTCAATTGGGCAGATGATTAAAAACGCAGGATATGACGATATCAGCTGTTCATGTGAAATCAGCCGTATAAAGGCAGATAAAAAAATCTCGGGAATTCTGGGCATGTCAGAAGGAGAGTCTGTTGTCTGCCTGAGAAGAGGACGAATTGCCAGAAAAAATGATCAGTCAGAAGTGAGAATGGGATTTTCCAAAAATATGATCCCGGAATATCTGATAGGAGATAAACTGGAGCAGGGACTGGAGGGAGGCATTTTTGAATTTTTACAAAAAAAGTGTGGAATTACAATTGCCTATGCGGACACAGAAATCTGTGGACTGGATTTTACAAGGGAAGATGACTGCAGAGCAGCAGGATTCTTAAAAAGTCCCGTTGTAGTTCTAAAACAGCTTCATTATGATTTAGACAATTCTCCTGTTATGTATTCCTACGATTACCTGAATAGTGATTCCATGAAAATAAGAGTAAAGAGAGAAAAGAGGATAACATGATTAAGAATAAAAACATATGGATTACTGGAGCAAAAGCAGTCATAGGAGCAGTTATTCTGGTGATAGCACTGTTTCCGATATACTGGCTTCTTCTGATGGCGGTTCGCCCCGCAGGACAGAATATGGAGTCAATCTCTCTAATTCCAAAAGGGATTACCTTTGAATATTTTGGACAGCTTTTTAGAGATAAAGGATTTGACATTGCCTTGAAAAACAGTTTGATCAACTCGGGCATATCGTTGTTAATTTCCTTGAGCTTAGGTCTTTGTACCAGTTATGTGCTGGCCAGAAAAAGATTTTCCTTCTCTATAAGAAAACCCATGACAGGCTGGATTCTTCTGATTCGTGTACTTCCGCCGGTTGCCTTTATTATTCCTTTGTATATTATTTTTGGAAAATTAGGAATTCTGGAAACAAGGATCCCTATTATTCTGGCGTGTGTTTTGATCAACCTTCCTTTGGTTATCTGGTTTATGCTTACATTTTTTAAAGATGTTCCGGAAGAGGTAGAAGAAAGTGCAAAAATGGATGGAGCTTCTGAATGGCAGATTTTTTATCGTATCATCCTGCCGCTTGTATTACCAGGAATAGCAGCTGTTGCCATGCTGGCCTTTATGTATTCCTGGAATGAGTATACATATAGTATCATTCTTACACGTTCACCCCAAAACTACACCATACCATTGGCGCTGGCAGTTCTGAATACAGAAGATAATGTAACGAATTTCGGGCTGGTTTCAGCAGGTGGAATTACCTCATTTATTCCCATGGCGCTATTTGTTCTGTTTGCTCAGAACTATCTGATCAGTGGACTTTCAAGTGGCGCGGTTAAAGAGTGAAAACCGGAATATCCTGGATATTTCGTTTTCAAATACATTCAAACAATGATTTTTAGGAGGACAGACATGAAATTAAAAAAAGTGATGACAGGCGTTTTATGTATGGCTTTAGCGGCTGCAATTGTACCAGCAGCAACTGATGTTTATGCTGGAAGCAAAGAAAAAGAAGAACCAGTAAAAATGACCTTGATTCTCCGTGGAGGAAGTTATGCAGATGTATTAAAAGCTGCACTTCCAAAATTTGAAGAAGAAAACAACTGTAAAATTGAAACTTTGGATATGTCTTTTGACGATCTTCACACAGGTATTACTCTGGATGCAGCAAACAAAGAAGGTACTTACGATCTCTGCATGGTAGACGGAAGCTGGATGGCAGAGTTTACAGAGAACAACGTGCTGGCAAATCTTTCCGAAATGGGTTATACCTTCGATGAAGACATTATTCCAAATACAACAACCATATGCAAAAAAGACGATGATATTTATTTAGCTCCATATTTTGGTAATGTTACAGTTTTATTATACAACAAAGCAAATGTTGAGGAGGCCGGGTATAAACCGGAGGATATTAAGACTTTAGAAAATCTTTTAGAAGTGGCAAAAGCAGAAAAAGAAGCTGGTAAAAATGGCTTTGCTTATCGTGGCGATACCCCGGACAATATTGTTTCCGATTTTCTGCCAATTCTTCTGGCAAATGGAGGATGGGTAGTAGATGAAAACAATCAGCCAACCATCAATACACCAGAATTTACTCAGGCAATGGAATATTATACAGAATTGATCGGTACAGGAACTGCCATGTCAAAAGATGATGTAAGCGCTTCTATTGATAACGGTTCTTCTGCACTGGCAATCGGCTGGCCAGGCTGGTATGTGCCTTCTGCTGACAGCGCAGCGAATTATATGGTAAGCCCAACTATGGCAAAAGAAGGAGCAGAGGCTTACAACACTTCAGAATATGGAACCTGGTGCCTTGGTATCCCTGCAAACAGCCCGAATCCAGAGCTTGCAATGAAATTGCTACAGTATATTATGAGCCCGGAAGTACAGCTGGAAAGTGTAAAAAATGGTGGAGTACCATGTCGTTACAGTGTTCTGCAAAATGAAGATGTGTTAAAAGATTATCCACATCTTTCCATTGTATGTGATGCACTGGATCAGGGTGTATACCGTCCTGCAATCGCAGAATGGACAGAGTTTACAAACATTCTCGGAGCAGAAATGGGAAATATTATGGCTGGAACAAAGACAGTAGAACAGGGTCTGGAGGATGCACAGCTTCAGTTGGAAAATCTGATGGCATAAATACAGAGAGGATTTCCTTATGAAAAAAAAGGTTAGGAAGCAGCAGGGCACAAAAGCCCTGTTTGCTTATGAAATGACAGTACCAACCATAGCAGTTATACTGATAATGACTGTATATCCAGTAATTTTTACTGTATTGTACAGCTTCACAGATTACAATTATTTAAAAGGAACTTATTCCTGGCTGGGGCTCAAAAATTATAAAGATTTGATTTCGAATGCATTTTTTCGACAATCTGTATGGAATACCATTGTATTTACCTTAATTGCAGTTGTAATTGAAATTTTACTGGGGCTTCTTCTGGCTCTGTATGTAAACAGTCTGAAAATGAAAAAAGGGAAAAAAGTTTTCCGAACACTGGTATTACTTCCATACTTGCTGCCAGCGGTTACCGTTGCTTTGATCTGGAGAATGATGCTGTCACCTAATTATGGAATTGTCACACATATTTTTGAAGCTCTGGGAGTTTCTGCCTATAACTGGTTTTATGATATGAAAACAGCATTTGGCACCATTCTTGTTATTGATATATGGCAAAATACACCCTTTGCGTTTCTTTTGCTTTATGCATGTCTTCAGGGTGTTTCTGAAAGTCAGAAAGAGGCCGCTGCAATTGATGGTGCAGGGTATGCTCAAACTTTTATCCATGTGGTTCTTCCAAATATTTCCAGTGGAATTGCGCTGTGTGCGATGCTGCGTACAATTGATACCTTCCGCCTCTTTGAAAAAGTAAACATTCTTACGGGTGGAGGACCGGCAGGGACAACCTCTACTATTACTCAGTTTATGTATACTTATGGAATCAAAACTCTGAAGTTTGGATTTGCCAGTGCAAGTTCTATCATTATGACAATACTGGTGTTGATTTTTTCAGTCGGTTATGTAAAAAAGGCAATTCATACAGATTAGAAATTGGCAGAAAGAAGGGCATGTAAAACAGGATGAAAATAAAAAAGGAAATTTTGGAAAAAATTGTAAGAGATGCAGGCGCGATGTTTATGAATCGCAAAAGTGCAGAGGAAATTTCCCAAAAAGGAGAAGCAGACTTTGTGACAGAGGTGGACATTCAGGTACAAAGATTTGTTCAGGAAAGGCTGCATCAGGAATTCCCGGAAATTCAGTTTATGGGAGAAGAAAAAGATAATAAACAGGTGGATTTCTCGAAAATGGCATGGATTCTGGATCCAGTTGATGGAACTACAAATTTAATCCATGATATGAAGGTAAGTGCATTATCATTGGCGCTCTGGAATCATGGATGTATTGAACTGGGGATTATATACCGGCCATATACAGAAGAGTTCTTTTATGCAGAAAAAGGGAAAGGCGCTTTTTTAAATGAAACTCCTATATGTGTAAGTTCTGCCGGGACAATCACAGAAAGTCTGGTTGCAGTAGGAACAAGCCCCTACCAAAAGGAAATGGCAGAGGCTAATTTTGAGCTTTTTAAAAATATTTTTATGAAATGTGAAGATATCAGATGTCTTGGTTCCGCGTCCATTGCTCTTGCGTATGTGGCGGCAGGGCGTCTGGATGCTTACATTGAAAAAGGATTAAAGCCCTGGGATTTTGCAGCCGGCCTGCTTCTTGTGCAGGAAGCGGGAGGCAGCGTAACAACCTACAGAGGGGCAGATGTCTGTGCAGTGGAGGTGTCAGACATTGTTGCCGGAAACGGAAAAGTAGGATGGAAGGAACTTGGAATATAGAATCAGGATGAACAGAACGCAAAGCTTGTTATTATGGTTCTATTATTTTGCCTTATACTGAAAATAATTTTTGCCAAATAAAATTCCGGCTAAGAGCAAAGAAGATCCAAGACCGGTATAAAATACTGCAATAAAGCGTTCCGGAACAAATGAAGATGCACGAAGATAAATTCCTCCACTCATCATAACTGCCATGATAATAAATGATTTTACATCAAAGAATTTCATAAAAAAGTGTTGTTCTTCTTCATAATTTTGAATTCGTACAGTATGTTTTTTTACAAGCCGTCCAAAAATGAAATGTTGAAAAACAGAAAAAACAACAATGGAGAGCAGAATATTTATTATTGAAAGGTATGGTGGATAGGAGAGAATACCTATTCTCAAAATATTAAAGCCGGCCATAAACCATACGATACAGGCAATAAGTAATAATGTTTTTTTCTTTACTTTCACGATATAAAAACTCCTTTATAAAATAAGGTTATTCTTTTGAATAGAAACCAGTTTATTTGCAAGCGTCTTTTCAGGCGCTTTTTTAAATGAACAATGTTCATTATACATGAATTTCAAAATTTGTCAATACTAACTTGTGTTGTAATACATATCGATATCAGGATAATAAAAATATATGTCAAATATTTATAATGAAAAAGATGGATCAGATTGAAAATCAGGAACATTATCCTTTGACGGCAGACTTAGAATGGTCAGCTGAATTGATTTTACAGACAGTTATTGTAGATTTATTTATTATATGCTATTATAAAAAAGTAAACGTAGAGGGATAAAATATCTGAGGTAAATACAATGAAGATCCAGGAAAAAATGAGAAAGCCGATGCTTGAGGCGAAATATCTGAACGTAGAAAATACAGACAGATATCGTCCGATCATCCGGCTTTTTTATTTAAAGTATGAGAAATTAAAATATTGGTTATATCAGGAAGAAGTATTTGAGGAATTGAAAGAAGATCCATATTTTGGATCCTATACAATGGAGCAATGTCAACAGGATCTGACTGCACTGGCATCCTGGGGAAATCTGATTACAATTCAGGATACCAGAAAGGTAAACAGTATTGAAGAATTTAAAAATAAAAAATTTCGTTATCAGCTTTCGGAAACAGCAGTAGAAATAGAACGAATGGTTATAAGGGTGGAAAATTTGTTTATAGAGGGATCTTCATTGGAACCAACTCTTCTGGAACGTCTGAGAATTAATTTCGGAAGACTGGAAGAAATGGTATCTAAGAATCCGGAAAAGCTGTATGGATGGTGGAATGATCTGAACAATGATTTTATTCGCCTGAACCAGAACTATCAGGATTATATGCGGGAGCTGAACAGTATCAAAGCAGAAGAAATGATGAAAACAAAGGAATTTCTGCTATTTAAAGATCGCCTTATTGAGTATCTGCGTTCTTTTGTAAAAGGACTTCAGGCGAATGTTTCTGCAATTGAACAGAAGCTTCGGAATATTGACAAAACAATTGTAACTAAGCTTGTAGAACAGGTCACATCCTATGAGCTTTCTATTCCGAGAATTGATGTAGAAGTGGACGAGAAGATGATCTATGATAAAATTATGGGTCGATGGGAAAGTATGGTGGAATGGTTTGCTGGCAAAGATGGAATACAGTCAGAAGCCGGAAAAGTATTTGATACAACTAATGAGATTATCCGCAAGATTACCCGGTATGCAGCCCGAATCAGTGAAATGAGCAGCCAGGGGGCAAACCGAAGAGAAGAGTATAAAAAAGTAGCTCAGATTTTTTCTGAATGCAGAGATATTCAGGAGGCTCATAGACTGGCAGCGGTTGTATTTGGCATAGAAAAGCCATTGCATTTAAAGGGCGCTATCCAGCGGGAAACAGACAGCATTAACAGTGGAGTATATGAAGAAAATCCCTGTGTACTCACTTTGACTCCAAGAATTCGAACATACCGTGAAAAAGCAAAACGAACAGGAATCCGTGATCGTTCCAGGGAAAAAGAGGAAATGCGTATAGCAGAAATAGAGAAACAGGAAAAAGAAAGAAAACTTTTGAAAAGCTATATAAAAGATAATCGTCTGGAATTTTCAAAGCTGCCAATACTTGAACCACAGGTAAGAGATATGTTTCTGTTATGGCTGTCAAAGGCTCTGGAAAAAAAGAATTCCAGGGCGAAGACAGAAGAGGGACAAACCTATTATATAGAGAAAACAGATGTCCGTAAATACTGTACGCTGAACTGTACTGACGGTGTTTTTCAGATGCCGGCTTATACCATAATATTCGAGGAAGAAAAGGAATAAAATGAACACATTGGAGATTTTATTAAATCGGAGATGGATACTGAAAGCAAGAGACAGGGAACTTTACTATCAGGTAAAAGAAGCTCTGGCTTCCGGGGAAGAGAAACGGTTTTTAAGAGAAAAAATGGGATATCAGGTAATTGTAAATCCTTATCTTATCAAGGTGGAAAAAATGCCTGCAAAGCCTGAAAACTGGATGGGAATTATGGAATTTAAAGATCCGGTGGAATATGTTTTTTTCTGTATTGTTCTTATGTTTCTGGAAGAAAAAGAAGCAGAAGAGCAGTTTGTACTTTCTGAACTTACGGAGTATATACAAAGTCAGTATGAAAAAGAACAGATTGACTGGACTATTTATCGATATCGCCGTCATCTGATAAAAGTTATGAAATATTGTACATTTTGTGGTATTTTACAGGTGGATGACGGAAGTGAAGACGGATTTGCCAGAGATTATACAGGGGAAGTTTTGTACGAAAATACGGGAGCTTCCAGATATTTTATGAAGAATTTTACCCAAGATATTATGAGCTATGCGAAACCGGAAGATTTTGAAAAGGAAGAATGGATAGATGTAAATGAGGACCGGGGCATTGTACGGAGACAGAGAGTTTATCGAAAGCTTTTGATGTCTATGGGAATGTACAAAAATGCAGATTCAGAAGAAGATTTTGCTTATATTAGAAATTATCGAAATATGATACAGGGAGAACTTTCTGAATTAATCGACTGTGAACTTCAGGTACACAGAAACAGTGTATTTTTGATTTTGGATGAAAGCTGTCACCTGGGAAGAACCTTTCCGGAAGAAAATACTTTGTCAGATATTGTACTTTTATTTAATGGTGTGCTGCAGGAAAAAATCCAGGCAGGAGAGATTTATATAGAGACGGATGAGCAAATCCGACTTCCAAAAGTAACCTTTCAGAAGATGGTAGAGGAGTGCAAAGAGCGATTTTGCTGTGCCTGGAATAAAACATATCGGGAAATGACATTTGGAGAAATATACCGGGAAGTATACGAGTATATGAGTGAATTAATGTTGATTGAAGAACGGCATGAAGATATTATTATAAAGCCGGTAATGGGAAAGATTATGGGAACCTATCCACCAGATTTTCATTTAAAAGGAGCAAAGGATGAATAATAGCAAGTGGCAGATTAATAAAGTAGGGTTGATTGATTTCTGGTATTATGATGAAGAAGAGTTCGATTTTCTGGATGGTCGTATGTTGTTAAGAGGTGCCAATGGATCCGGAAAATCTGTTACAATGCAGAGTTTTATCCCACTTTTACTGGATGGAAATATGCGGCCGGAACGCCTGGATCCTTTTGGCTCGAGGGCAAGAAAAATGGAAAATTATCTTTTGGAAGAAGGAGATGACAGAGAGGAACGTACCGGATATCTTTATATGGAATTTAAGAGGTTAAAAAGTGAAGAATACATGACATTAGGACTGGGAATCCGTGCCAGAAAAAATAAAAAGCTGGAATCCTGGTATTTTTGTATTACAGATAATCGAAGAGTAGGACAGGATATTTTTCTTTATAAGGATGTAGAAAATAAGATAACCTGTTCAAAAACAGAGTTGAGAAACCGTATAGGAACCGGTGGTATGGTTATGGAAACACAGGGAGAATATGCTGCCTGTGTTAACCGTCTTTTATTTGGTTTTGAGACACCAGAGGAATACAAAGAACTTCTGGAACTTCTGATCCAGCTCCGAACACCTAAACTTTCCAAAGATTTTAAGCCCTCGGTGATTAATGAAATTTTGAGCAGTTCATTGCAGACTTTGTCGGAGGATGACCTTCGTCCGATGTCTGAAGCAATTGAAAATATGGACAGTCTGAAAACAAACTTAGATGCTCTAAATGAAAGTATAAGTGCAGCCAGACAGATTGAAAAAGTTTATGATCAGTATAATCAGATTGTGCTTTATGATAAAGCGCTAATATTTACTGAGGTTCTGAAAAATCTGGATATCTGCGAAAAAACAGAACAGGAAAATTCAGTAAAAATTAAGGATGAGAAAGAACTTTTGATCCATGAAAAGCAACACTATGAAAATCTGATCTGTGAAGAAAATATATTAAAAGAAGAGCGTGATTCTCTGGCAGGAAGTGATGCGGCAAGACTGAAAGAACAGGAAATGAAGCTTGTACAGGAACTTCAGGAAAAACAGACAGAGCAGAAGAAAAAGGAATCACAGGAGCAGGAGAAAAAAGAAAAACAGCTGGATGCTGATGAGAAACTCAGAAAAGAAAAAGAAAAAAATGAGAGTATATGGTGCTCTATGGAAGAGTGTCTGGATGAAATGGAAGAGGTCATGGAGGAAGTCCCCTTTGATGAGTTTTCATTTTTAAGAAAAGAGCTTCTGGAGGATCAGAATCCATCCTATTCTTTTTCCGCTCATAATGCTTTGCTGAAAGACTACAGTGAAAAAGTACGACAGGGAAAGGAGGGGCTGGAGGAGGAAAGGAACAGTCAGGAACGTTATGATAGATATCTGGAAGAACTGGATCTCTGCCAGAAGGAACGAGATTACACAGAAAGAGAAGTTCAGCAGTATGAAAAACTTTTTGAGGAAACAAAGGCAGAGCTGACTGAAAAAATTTATATCTGGGCACATGGAAACAAGGAACTTCATCCAGAGCCGGATATTTTAAAAGAGATGACCCGCAAAATCCATGAGTATGAACTGGGAAAGGATTTTCTGGAAATTCGTGATCTGGTAAAGAATGTTATGTTCAGTAAAGAAGGGGGATTAAATCGGGAGATTCTCCGGATAGAACAGGATAAAAAAAGAGTCTGGGAAGAACTGGAGGCAACAAAAACAGAACTGGAAGACTGGAAAAACCAGAAGGATCCTGAACCGGAACAACCGGACAGTGTAAAAGAAAACCGTCATCGTTTAATGGAGAAGGGAATTCCCTATATGCAGTTTTATAAGACCATTGAATTTGATGAACAATTAACCAGGGAACAGGCAGATCATCTGGAAGAAGCACTGTTAAATATGGGAGTTTTGGATGCTCTGATTATTTCAGAGGAATATCGGGAGCAGGTTCTTGCCTTGGATGCAGGTATCTGTGATAAGTATATTTTCAGTGATGTTTCTCATGTGAAAGAAAACTTAACTCAGGTTCTGGCAGTAGATAACGGAGATCAGGATATCCTTCTGTATCAGAGTATTTCTAATATATTATCTTCTATAGGCTTTGGAAATCATAATCAGCAGGACGGGCATTCCTGGATCGACAGGAACGGAAATTATCGGATCGGTGTACTGGAAGGAACGGTAACCAAAGAATATAAAGCTCGCTTTATCGGTGTAAGCGCCAGAGAAGAATACAGAAAAAATAAGATAGAAGAGCTGACAGGAATCCTGGAACATAAAGAAAATGCATTGCTTCTTTTAGAAGAGGATTTTAATAAATATGAAGACAGAAAAGCACTTCTGAAAGACGAATGGGAGCACTTTCCAAAAGAAGATGATCTGAAAACTGCGGCAAAATCATTATCAGAATGGGAGTATAAACTGGGGCTTGCAGTCAGACGAATGGGAGAGCAGCAGGCGCTGACAGAAAAAGAGAGGAAACTTCTGGATCAGATACGAATTCGTGCGAGGGAGCTTTGTTCAAAAGCATTTTTAGCGCCGCGATTTGATCTGTTTGTACAGGTACAGGACTCCTTAAACTGTTATAAAGATCTTTTATCCGGCCTTCAGATTTTCTGGGGAAATTATCAAAATAGTCTTCGATTTGCAGAAAGCCAGAAGGAATATCTGGAGGAGCTGGAACAGGATCTGGATGAGATCCGGTATGAAAAGATAAAAAATCAGCAGAAAATCAGGGAATTAGAAGGACTTTTAGATTCTGCCAGAAAACAGCTGGAACTTACGGATTATGAACAGATCCGGGAACGTCTGGATATTTGTATAAAACGTCTTCAGGAGCTTCCAAAGGAACGGGAAAACTGTGTAAGAAAGCAGGAGGCACTGGAAAAAGAAATACAGATTTTTGAAGAAAAAAAGCAGGATAATCTAATAAAAAAGCAGGAGCTGCAGAGAAAAAAGGAGCACTATCAGATTGTATTTAAGAAAGAGTATGATCTGGGGTATGTAGAGAAAAATTTTGTGCTTACAGAGGATATGGAAGACCAGGCCAGGAAAATCTGCAGAATGTATGCAGGAGAATTTGGTAATAAAAAACAAAACGATCTCTTTGGGAATCTTCAGGAGATTTATCATCAGAACAGAGGCTGTCTCCTGGATTATCAGATTACACTTTTGTCTCTGTTTACAGAATTAGATGAAGAAACAGTCCTCTTTGACATAAGTGTAAAGAGAATTGACATTTCTGCAAAATACAGGGGAACTCCGGTAACCTTTAAAGAATTGATCCGAAAGCTTGTGGAGGATGCAGATGCATTGTCCAGACTGCTAAATGAGAGGGATCGAGAGTTATTCGAAGATATCCTTGCCAATACTATCAGCAAAAAGATCAGGATAAAAATACAGGCAAGCAGACGCTGG
>URWL01000026.1 GCA_900551465.1 uncultured Blautia sp.
CGCTTCCACACGGACATGGATCATTTGGATAAACCTTTTCTTCTTTTCTCTGGACAGGCTTACGCACACTGGAATCATCCTTATTAGTTCCGGTAACCTTGGCAACCTGCTCACGCTCGATCTTCTGCTCTACATGAACATGATACAGCATACGAACTGTATCCTCCTGAATGGAGTTGGTCATCTCATTGAACATATCATAAGCGCTCATCTTATACTCAACAACCGGATCTCTCTGTCCGTAGCCAACCAGTCCGATACCCTGACGGAGGATTTCCATATCATCGATATGATCCATCCACTTACTGTCAATGCACTTCAGAAGAACTACACGCTCCAGCTCACGCAGCTGCTCCGGTTCCGGGAATTCAGATTCCTTGGTCTCGTAAAGCTTCACAGCTTCTTCCTTAAGGATATGCTTCATCTCATTTTTCTTCTTGCCCTTTACTTTATCTTCAGTAAGAGCCTGGATAGGAATGATCGGAAGAAGGATCGTGTTAAATTCTTCAAGATTCCACTCAACAGCATCTACATCATCTGAGAAGCATCTGTCCACTGTATTATCCACAATATCAGTGATCATCTTATAAATGGAATCACGCATGTTCTCTCCATCCAGAACCTGACGGCGCTCTTTGTAAATGATCTCACGCTGTTCGTTGTTTACCTGGTCGTAATCAAGAAGATTTTTACGAATACCAAAGTTATTGAACTCAATCTTCTCCTGTGCTTTCTGGATCGCATTGGAAAGCATCTTATGCTCGATCTGCTCATTCTCAGCAACTCCAAGAGAAGTAAATACCTTCATCAGACGCTCAGAACCAAAGAGACGCATCAGATCGTCCTCCAGAGAGATATAGAAGCGGGACTCACCCGGATCTCCCTGACGTCCGGAACGTCCGCGAAGCTGGTTATCAATACGTCTGGACTCATGACGCTCTGTACCGATGATCTTCAGACCGCCGGCTTCTCTTGCCACGTCATCCAGTTTAATATCCGTACCACGGCCTGCCATGTTGGTCGCAATGGTAACTGCTCCGGCCTGACCTGCCTGAGCAACGATTTCAGCCTCCAGTTCATGGAATTTCGCATTCAGGACATTATGCTGGATTCCCTGACGGCGGAGCATCTTGCTGAGAAGCTCTGACGTCTCAATGGTAATCGTACCAACCAGAACCGGCTGCTGTCTTTCATGAGCTTCCTTTACAGCCTCAACAACTGCGTTGAATTTTTCTTTCTTTGTCATATATACAGCGTCTTCCAGGTCTTTACGCTGTACAGGTCTGTTGGTAGGGATCTCCACAACATCCATTCCGTAGATATCGCGGAACTCTTTTTCCTCAGTAAGGGCAGTACCGGTCATACCGCCTTTTTTGTCATATTTATTAAAGAAGTTCTGGAAAGTGATGGTGGCAAGTGTCTTGCTCTCACGTTTTACCTTTACATGCTCCTTAGCTTCAATAGCCTGATGGAGTCCGTCAGAATAACGGCGTCCCGGCATGATACGTCCGGTAAATTCATCTACGATCAGGATCTCATCATCTTTTACTACATAATCCTGATCTTTGTGCATCAGGTTATGAGCACGGAGTGCCAGAATAATATTGTGCTGGATCTCCAGATTTTCCGGATCTGCAAGGTTTTCGATATTAAAGAATTTCTCAACCTTTTTCACACCACGCTCTGTAAGGTTTACGATCTTATCCTTTTCATTTACTACAAAATCTCCGGTCTCGATGACCTCTTCACCCATAATAGCTGCCATCTTGGTCATCTCATGGCTGGCCTCACCACGCTCCAGCTGCTGTGCCAGAATATCACAGACCTCATAAAGCTTGGTGGATTTGCCGCTCTGTCCGGAAATGATCAGCGGTGTACGCGCCTCGTCAATAAGTACGGAGTCAACCTCATCGATGATACAGTAGTGAAGATCTCTCTGCACCAGCTGCTCTTTATAAATGACCATATTGTCACGCAGGTAATCAAATCCCAACTCGTTATTTGTCACATAGGTGATATCACATCCATAGGCCGCACGGCGTTCCTCCGGCTTCATATCATTCAGAACCACGCCAACTGTCAGTCCAAGGAACTCGTGAACCTTACCCATCCACTCGGCATCTCGCTTTGCCAGATAGTCATTGACTGTAACAATGTGTACACCCTTGCCTTCCAGTGCGTTCAGATATGCCGGAAGAGTGGATACCAGTGTTTTACCTTCACCGGTTTTCATCTCTGCAATACGTCCCTGATGAAGAATGATACCGCCGATGATCTGTACACGGTAATGCTCCATTCCAAGAACACGTTTCGCTGCTTCACGTACAGTTGCAAAAGCTTCTGGCAGCAGATCATCAAGAGTTGCTCCCTCTTCCAGACGCTTCTTATATTCTCTTGTTTTGTCCCTCAGTTCCTCATCCGTTAATTTCTGCATTTCCGGACGCAGTGCCTCTGTTTTTTCTACAAGCGGCATGATACGCTTAACTTCACGCTGGCTGTGTGTCCCGAATAATTTTGAAAACACGTTCATAAATATACTCCTGTTTGTTTTATTCTATAAAAAATCTGTTCTACGGAATCCTCCGTAATTTAGTTAATACAAGAAATCTATTCTATTCTATCACTTTCTTAATGGGAAAACAATGATTTTTCTCAGGCTTGTCAGATTTTTCCCCTTATGCTATGATTAGCTTCGAACTATGAAAACAGGCTTACATTCTCTTTGGATGTCGGCATATCCACTTTTATAAAAGAAAGGACTCTGATTTGAAAAAAAAGGAACTTGTCTTTATCATCTCCATTCTTATCTCGGCCCTGCTCCTGTGGGGTATTATGTTCCTGTTACGAAAAGGGGACTATGGTTCTGTAAGGATCACGGTAAATGGGGAAGAATATGGAACTTACTCTCTTTCCCAGGATCAGGTGATCTCCATCGGAGAGACCAATGTCTGCGAGATCAAAGACGGCAAAATAAAAATGACCGGGGCTGACTGTCCCGACCACCTCTGTATAAAGCAGAAAGCAGTGGGAAGTTCTGGAGGAACCATCGTCTGCCTTCCCAACAAAGTAGTAATAGAAGGAGTAAAAGCCGCAGGCTCCGAAGATATTTCTCCGGAATTTGATACGGCAGTATAAATTATGACTCATAAAAAAACAGCATATCTTGGACTTTTTGCCGCAATCGCCATTATCTTCGGTTATGTGGAATCCCTGATCCCATTTTTTGCAGGAATCCCCGGCATGAAGCTGGGTCTGGCCAACCTTGCCGTTCTTTTTATCCTTGAAAAATATTCCTGGAAAGAAGCCGCCCTGGTTTCCACAGTAAGGATCCTGGTGATCGGCTTCCTTTTCGGAAATATGTTCAGCATCCTCTACAGCCTGGCAGGAGCCGCATTAAGTCTTACAGTCATGACCCTCATGAA
The DNA here is from genome assembly GCA_900551465.1 of uncultured Blautia sp. GTDB lineage: Bacteria > Bacillota > Clostridia > Lachnospirales > Lachnospiraceae > Blautia_A. Next base: position 3,423 of record URWL01000026.1, read on the forward strand.
AAAATTTTCCGGTTTCAGCATCCTGGGTATCAGTGTTGCCGGAGGTGTTTCCCATAATATCGGACAGTTAATCGTTGCTTCTCTCATTGTGGAAAACACCAGTCTTCTTTATTATGCTCCGGCTCTTCTGATCTCCGGAGTTGTAACCGGACTTCTGATCGGACTTCTTGCCGGAGAAATTACAAAAAGGATACGCCTGTAAAAAAAGGCGTATCCTTTCTTTTGTCTATTTCAGCATATCTGTCTCATAAGTATTTTTCATAAGTTCAAAGCGTTCTTTCATTCCTTCTGTGAGATATACCTTATGATTCTCGTCCACAAAAGCGGCATCTGCTCCATATTTTTCCAGAAGAGGCAGCGCTTTTTCTTTTCCCAGCACAAAGCACGCCGTAGAAAGTCCGTCTGCAAAAAGTCCGCTGCCGCAGACAACCGTTACGGAAGTAAGGCCGTTCCATACAGGGCACCCGGTTTCCGGATCAAGAATGTGATGATATCTTTTTCCATCTTCCATAAAATACCTCTCATAATCCCCTGATGTGGAAAGAAATTCTCCACCCTTCAAAGTAACGGCTCCCAGATAATCTCCTTCCGGTTCCCTTGGATCTCGTATGGCCACTCTCCAGTCTGACTGATCCGGCTTTTCTCCGTAAGCCATCACGCTGCTTCCGCCCAGATTCAGGATCATTCCGGAAACATCCTTATTCTGTCCTAAAAAATCCATGACAAGATCGCAGCCGATACCCTTTCCTGCCGCCCCAAGATCTAATGTAGCGCCGTCTTTTAACGTAACTTTATTTCCATCAAGTTCAAGCTTTTCATATCCTGTTTCTTCCAGAAGTGATTCTAATTCTCCCGTTTGAGGAATCCCTGCATTTTCTCCTCCGATATCCCAGAGACGGATCACCCTGCCAAGAGTAGGATCAAAAGCTCCCTGAGAATCTTCTGCAAGCTGCTGTGTTTTTTTCAGATAATCAGCAAGCTCAGCAGAAACCTCAACAGTTTCCCCTCCGGCATGATTCACCTGCGCGATCTGAGAATCTTCCTCTGTCCAGGAAAGAATCTCATCTTCCGTTTTTTTTAGAAGCTTCCCAATGGAAGGATTCAGATCTTTTCCTTTTGTATACAAAGTTTCTGAAACAACCGTATTCATGGCAAAATCTGTATTGGTGTATTTTTGAGTTTTCGCCTGAACGGGACTGAAAACAAGTCCTGCCAGTAACATGCCTGCTAAAACTGTGCTCATCCCGAATTTCTGTTTTTTTGTCATTAAACCACCTTTCTGATGTCAGTGCGGCAGAAGTTCTCTGGTTTCCTCCACTGCTTTTTTTGTTCCTGCCAGCATGGAACAGGGCTGATCCAGAGTAATAGAAGTCCCGTCTATTTGTCCAACCATTCCTCCGGCCTCCTCAATGATCACCGAAGCCGCTGCAAAATCGTATGGATTAAGCTTCATTTCCAGATAAACCGCGTTTCTTCCAGAAGCGATTCTGCACAGATCCAGTGCAGCAGATCCTCCGCTTCGAATGCAGAGACTTCTCATATAAAGTTCTCTCACAGTCTTAAAAAGAATATCCATTTTATCTTCATTATATCTTGCACATCCAAAAGCTGCAATTCCTTCTGTAACAGAAATATTTTCCATCTGCAGCCTCTGTCCGTTCAGCGTACTTCCTTTTCCACGAATTCCCACATACATCTCATCCATATAGGGGTCATATACAAATCCTGCCTTCATTTTTCCATGGTGTGCCAGTCCCACAGAAATACAGCTGAAATGATAATCAAACATAAAGTTCGTAGTTCCGTCTATAGGATCAATATAAAACATATATTCTCCGGAAGCTCCTGCTCCCTGATTTCCCTCAGTATCCTCTTCACCGAAAAAAACAGCTCCCGGCAGAATCTTACTTAATCCCTGAATCAGATAACGCTGGATTTCTGTGTCAAAATCCGTGCAAAAATTGGCAAGTCCCTCTTTCCTGTGGATTGTTTCCTTTGATGGCTTTGCATTTCTAAGCATTTCACCTGCTTTACGCACAAGAGCTTCTATCCCCTGATAGTCGATGTCCGCACTGCTTTCCACAGCTGAGTTTTCCTCTGTTGCCAGAATTCCCTCTGCCGGCTTATTTTCCTGCACTTCAGGTTTCTCCGTTTTCTTACCCTCTCCGTCCACTTCGGAGTATCCTTTCCAGGGTTCCACATCCCAGCCGCCAAATTCTCTGACGTTTTTCACAACATATTTCCTGCTTCGGTCAAAGCCCCAGTAAAGACCCCCTCCCAGGACGCCTCCGATGCTGTTAAAAAACAGATCCGTAAGCTGAAAAGTTCCAATCTTCAGAAAAAGCTGACAGCTTTCGATACACAACGAACAAAGGAAACCAATCCAAAGACTGTTCAGCAGAACTTCCTGTATCTTTTTCTTTCTGTAATCCGTTTTATATTCCCATACCCGGTACAAAAGAGGAAGCAGCGGCAGAAACATGATCAGATTTTCCATATTTTCTGTATAAATACTTCCGTCTGCCTTATGTAATCCCCAGATTCCCAGAACACTGTCCAGGGGATTTCCCCAGATGGTCCTGCAGAAAAGTGTCCGGAACAGAACCAGGCATCCATAAAACACCAGAAGAAACTCTCTGCGAAACTGCCTGCTGGTTCGAAATTCCTGTATCCAGATCCGTATCACTGTTTCCGTGCCCTTTTTCTTCATCTGCATGTATACGCCCATAAAAAGAACTGCGATCACCAGAGATGCCCCGCAGCTCTGATAAAGAACACCCAGCACATTCCCGATCACTGAAACCATATAATCCATTAGAATACCACCCTTCCTTGATTGTTCTTTTTACATTATACTCAAATCTTCCGAAAACATCAATTTGTGTTTGTGGGGATGGGGGGGATTCAGGTTTCTTGTTATCCATAAACAGAGTTTGTCGTTACCCGTATATAAGCAGCAGCAGAATTTATTTCACAAACCTTATCTTAATTTGCAGTTTGTCATTGTTGTAAACAGCTTCAATACTTCCTCCCATACGTTCAATCAGCAGTTTGGCAATAGATAATCCCAATCCCGTTGAATTGCGGCTGGCCTCTACTGTATAGAATCGGTTAAACAATCTGCCAACCGTAACTGCAGTCAGGTTATGGGCTGTGTTGGTAAAAGTAATATCCCCGTTGTCCGTCATAATAACCGACAAATCACCGTCAGAATATTTCAGCACATTACTAATGATATTGGAGAAAATACGGTTCACCGCACCCGCATCCAGCTCACAGAAAACAGGTTGCTCCGGTAATCTGATTTCCGGTTGAATTCCTTTCTCCTGCAAAACCGCATAAAAAGACAGCAGGCTTTCCTCCAATGCCCGTACAATATCCATGCGTTCCAGCTTTAACTCCTGTGAAGATGTGACAACGCTGTATCGGAATAATTCTTCAGTCATACTTTTCAAAACTTCGGTTCTGTTCTGTATTTGGGATATATACCGCTGGACATCTTTACTCTTTTCCTCATGCTGCAGCAAATCAAGATAACCATTGATCGCCGTGAGAGGTGTTCTCAGATCATGGGAGATGTTAGTAACAGCTTCTTTCAGTTCCAGATCCCCCTGCTGATAACGCTGGCGTTCTTTACGGAGCAGACGAAGCTGCACATTGATTTCTGCCGCTAACTTTCGCATACAGGAATCACGGGTAGAAATATTGATAAGAGTGTTGGTATCTGTTGTCAGCCGATCCCGGAACGCATCTGCAATTTCATGTGCCGACCTGCGCAGAAAACAGATCTTTGCAAAAAGCCCAAAGATAATCAGAAGCAATATTCCGATAATAATTAACAGCAGATACTCCATTTTTTTCTCTCCTTACCGAATATCCTTATTTTTAAATCCACGGCAGCTGACAACGGCAGAAATGGCAGCCAGCAGAAAACTACAAAGTCCGCTGTATTCCGGCTGAGGAACCTGCCAGGCAGACAGCTGAGCCACCTGACCGGTAGGATTCAGGTTGTGTAAAAGCAGATACACTTGCCGTACGATTCCTGACACATAGTGGGAATTGACAACGTCGTTTTTGTAAGGAGGCTGCACCAGGATGCTGTTGGTATGCAGAGCCAGCAAGAGCATTCCAAAGGCCATAGCCATAGTCACCAGGATACCTCTGGATTGATTGGCACACAGCAGGGTCAGACCGGCAAAGAAACACCCCTGAGCCATACTCATCCCCAGACCAGTCAGAGTAAACTGAAGAAAATCCCCGGCTTTCACATTCATTTCAAACAGGGGCAGACTCAAAGCCGTTGTAAACCCGATGACTATCAGGTAAATTCCTCCGCAGCCCACCGCTGCCACTGCCAGCTGCGCCAGAACATAGTCCCGGCGGCAGGGTACGCTCAGCAGCTTGCACCGAACAAATCCTCCGGAAAAATCCTGTCCCAGAAAAAAGCTGACAAAAGCTGCCGAAGCCATGCCCCAGAGAGTCAGGGGAAGAAAGATTACCCGGCTGACTGGCACGGTATAATCCATAGCGGTGGCCTGCATTCCCACAAACCCGGCTGAGGTTACTAACATTCCTGTCAGGCAGAGCCAGAAGGAAGGACTTTTCCACAGGCGGCACAACTCGGCCCGGAAACACTTAATCATGTAAACCACCTCCCACCAGAGAAATATAGTAGCTCTCCAGACTTTCATCTTTTTCCTGCATGGATATTACCTCACAGTTTTCTTTTTCAAGAGCCATGATCAGCCTGGTCACGTTAACTTTAGCAAATATATCAGCTTTAGTTTCGGATAAAATCTTGTATTCCAAATTCATGGAATCCAGAATGCGGGCCAGAACTGTGGTACTGCTTACCTCCATGCGGACGCATTTCCTGCAGGCAGCATTCAGCTCCTCTGCACTTAATTCCTTTACCATGCGTCCACTGTCAATAATACCATAATGAGTAGCCAGACGGGAAATCTCGTCCAGAATGTGACTGGAAATCAGAACAGTGATCTGCCTTTCACGGTTTAGTTTCAAAATCAGTTCACGCATTTCCACGATTCCCTGTGGATCAAGGCCATTTACAGGCTCATCAAGAACAAGAAAATCCGGATCGCCAGCCAATGCAACTGCAATTCCCAAGCGCTGTTTCATACCCAGAGAAAAGTTTCTGACTTTTTTCTTCCCAGTATTCTCCAATCCTACCAACTTTAACAGTTCTGGGATACCGTCATAGGAAGGCAGACCAAGAATAAGATACTGCTGTTTCAGATTTTCCTCCGCCGTCATATCCATATAGACGGATGGTGTTTCCACCACAGCGCCCATACGTCGGCGGGATTTGATGATATCTTTCGTGTTGCTGCGGATTCCATACAAAGTAAAATTTCCTGAAGTTGGCGTCTGCAGTCCGCAGATCAGTCGAATCAGAGTTGTTTTACCAGCGCCATTTTTTCCAACAAATCCATAAATAGATCCTTTTGGAACATGCATAGTAAGACCATTCAGAGCCTGAAAATTTTTATACCTTTTTATCAGGCTGTTTGTTTGTAAAATATAATCCATAATATGCTACCTCCTTTGATGACTTCAGTTTATAAAACAAAAGTCAGGAAAGTGGTCAGAAAAAGGTCAAGATTTCGTCAAGATTTTTGTTCTGCCAGTTTGAAGCCGATACCCCAGACCGTTTCAATATAGTCTGCACCGCTGACTTCCTGCATTTTTCTGCGAAGATTGCTGATATGCTGCTTCAAAGAACGCTCGGTACAATCGGGAGTGTCCAGACTGATTCTGTCAAGCAGTACACTCTTGGCAATAACCTGTTTCGGATTCTCCATCAGCAGTTTCAAAATGGCATATTCTGTTCTTGTCAGCCTCACCGGATGATCTTGTACCGTCAACGAAAAGGATACTATGTCCAACATCAGATCTCCCGCAGAAAGTATTTTACTGTGACCATGCTGCTCTGCCTTACGAAGCTGAACTGTAATTCGGGCAAGAAGTTCTTTTATATCAAAAGGTTTTGTCATATAATCCGCAGCACCGCCCAACAGAAGATTTACTTTATCCTGCACATCCGCCTTTGCGCTGAGTACAATGACCGGAATGTTCTCAATACAGTGCAGAACTTCCTCTCCCGAAAGTCCCGGCAGCATCAGATCCAGCAATATCAGGTCAGGTTTGTTTTTGGAAAGAAGATATAAAGCTTCTGTGCCTGAATATGCGCGAAGAACAGCATATCCCTCCCGTATCAGCACTTCCTTCAGCATATCTCCAATATAAATATCATCATCTATGATTGCAATTGTTTTCATTTTTTCCCCACAAGCAAAAATTTTGTAGTCCATTTTGTTCCAAAATCGAATAGTCCATTCCGTTCCGACCTATACTTTCTGAAAAAAGGAGGTACAGGCATGAAATTTCAGCGGATTCAGGATCTTCGTATAGACTCTGACCTGTCACAGAGACAAATTGGAGAAATACTCCATATCAGTCAGCGCACCTACTCTCACTACGAAACAGGATCCCGGGATATTCCTGTCGAAATGCTTATCCGAATTGCTGATTACTATAATATCAGTCTTGACTATCTGGTTGGCCGCAGTGACCGGAAGGAAAAGCCTGAATAAAAACAGCATTATCTGGCTGGAACGATTTCCAGCCAGTATCCGTCCGGATCGCTGATAAAGTAAATGCCCATTCCTGGATTTTCATAGCAGATACAGCCCATGTCCTGGTGTTTTTTATGGGCAGCTTCCATATCATCTGTGGTAAATGCCAGATGAATCTCATTGTCCCCCAGATTATAGCAGTCTTTTTCCCAGTCCCGGAGCCAGGTAAGTTCCAGCTGAAAATCAGTTTCTCCATCTCCCAGATAGCAAAGGATAAAGCTTCCGTCCTCTGCCTCCTTACGTCTTACTTCCTTCAGCCCCAGCGCTTCCTCATAAAATCTTAAAGATTTTTCCAGATCGATCACATTGTAATTGTAGTGTGCAAATTTAAAGCTCATATTATTTTCTCCCTTCAGTTAATTCATAATAAAAAATATACTGCTGCATGATTCCTCTCATGCCGTGATATCTCCTGTTTGGAAATCCTCTTTTATAATGAAGTTCCAGCACCTGACGGATATGAGTATCCACAGGAAAGGCATCCATATAATGAAGAGCAAACAGGCAGATACAATCCGCCACCTTTTCTCCCACACCGCTGAGCTTCATAAGCTCTTTCTTTGCTCTGCTGTAATATTTCATCTGAAAAATTTTTTCCAGTGAAATTTCTCCTTCGGCAATACTCCGGGCAGTTTCCACAAGATATCTGGCCCGATAGCCCATTCCCAGCTCCCGCAGTTCCTCCTCTGTTGCCAGTGCCAGTGCTTCCGGTCCCGGAAAGCTGTAATACTCCACTCCCTCCCGGGAAATTTTTTTATCTCCATAACAGGCGCAGAGTCTTTCAATACATCCCCGGATCCTGGTAATGTGATTCTGCTGAGATATCAGAAATGTAATGATCATTTCCCATAAATCCTGTCTGAGTATCCTGATCCCGCTGCCCTTTTCAGCTGCCGCGCTGAGATACCTGTCTCTTGGATTTACTTTTTGTATGTACTCACTGTAATCGGTATCCAGGTCAAAATAAGGAACCCAGAAACATATCAGCTCTACATCACTGCAGTGAAAATCCACAATAGTGCCTTTCTGTGTGATCTCCAGGTACTGATCTCCCGCTACAAGAGAATAAGTGTACTCTCCGATCTTTTTCATGCGAAAGCACTGTCCGGAGTCACAGATCTGCTCCAGACTAAAATTATCAAGTTCCATTGTTACCATATATGTCTCTCTGTACTTTCTGATTTATTTTACATCTGATGACGTACTATCTTATATTCATCTCCAGAACGATAGTAGGGACATTCCTTTACATTACTGGTAAGAAAACGATAATATTCATCTTCATCTAAGTTTACATCACAGTAATACGTTTCTGTTTCTTCATCATAAACATAATTGGCACAATAATCGCAGCTTGCCGCACTCACATCTTTCACCTCCTGGACTTGATTTAAAATATTATTCTTTTTCTTTCTGTATGCATCTTATCACAGATGAATGTAAATAGTAAATTAAGGAATCAAATTTTTTTAAAACCTTATTGCCTAATTCCTACCGATATGATATGCTGTGTAAGTTGTTAACCTTTTAACGAATCAAGAAATATTTTCACAAGCAAAGGAGACCAGGATATGCAGAAAACGCAAAAATCTGTATTCCCCGGCGGCGTACATCCTACCGACGGCTTTGACAAGGCTCTCTCCATGAACTGTGCGGTAATTCCTTACCGTCCCGAAACTGTCACTATTCTTTCG
>URWL01000027.1 GCA_900551465.1 uncultured Blautia sp.
TGGATTCCGGCGGTGCTGATCAGGATCACAGTGGCGATGTTGATCAGTACATAGGTGACAGGGTTGAGAAGTGCACTTAGCTTACCAACAAATTCATTCAGGCGTGTCAGCTCCTGATTGCAGTCATCAAATTCTTTTACCGCTTCTTTTTCGCGGCAGAAAGCCCGGATCACACGGATGCCGGTAAGATTTTCTCTTGTAAGAGCAGTGACACGATCCAGCCGTCCCTGTACTTTTCGGAAAAGGGGAATGCTCAGATACATGATCACAAATACCACCAGAAAGAGAAAGGGGATGGCAGCTGCAAAGATCAGGGCACAGCGCAGATTGATGGTAAAAGCCATGATCATGGAACCCAGGACAATAAACGGACTCCGAAGAAGAAGGCGAAGCCCCATATTCAGTCCATTCTGAACCTGGTTGATATCATTGGTAAGTCTGGTGATCAGAGTAGGGGTTCCGATCTGATCAAGCTCTGCGTAGGAAAATTTCTGCACATGGTCAAAAACAGCCTGTCGAAGCTGTGCCGCAAAGCCTACGCTTGCCTTTGCGGCAAAATACTGGGCAGTGATACTGACGGTAAGGCCTGCGGCAGCCATAAGAATCAGCAGAAAAAAATTCTGTAAGATAAAGCTGCGGTCATTTCCGGCTATGCCGATGTCAATGATCCGGGCGATCACAACAGGAACCAGCAGGTCAAATATCACTTCCAGAAACTTGAAAAAAGGAGCAAGGATGCTTTCTTTTTTATAGTTTTTCAGATAGACAGCGAGAGATCGCATGGTATGTTTCCTCCATTTTTATAGAATATGTATTAGGATGTTACTGTTCACACGGCACTATCGTTGCTGTGAACAGTAACCTCAGGATGGAACCTGATTGACAATCAACATTATACTCCTGTACAATGAGATAGAAAAGGAGAAAAACCAATGAAAATAAGAAAAGCAGAGAAAAAAGATCTTACAGATATTTTGAGGATTTACGATCATGCCAGAAAATTTATGGCTCAAAATGGAAATCCGGATCAGTGGGCAGATAAATATCCGCCCAGAGAGAGAATTATCTGTGATATAGAAGAACAGATCAGCTACGTATGTACAGAAGACCAGCAGATCCGGGGAGTTTTTGTGTTTTTTAAGGGAGAGGATCCCACGTATCAGATGATAGAAAAGGGCAGCTGGCACGGAAAACAGCCTTATGGAGTCATACATCGGGTGGCTTCTGACGGAACAGTCCGGGGTGTGGCAGAAGCCTGCTTTACGTTCTGCAAAAATCAGATCGGTTATTTGAGGATCGATACTCATAAGGATAATATTCCCATGCAGAAGGCTCTGGAAAAAAACGAATTTGGAAGATGCGGGATTATATATACAGATGACGGTTCACAGCGTATCGCGTATGACTGGATGGGAGAGAGAGACAAATGAGAAGAGAAGTAACACTGGAGGAAATCTCCGACGGCAATTTATACGAAGCAAATGATATGGTAAAGGCAGACTGCCAGGATTGTCAGGGCTGCTGTGACTGCTGTCAGGGAATGGGAGACACAGTGATCCTGGATCCATATGATATGCACAGACTTTCCAGGGGACTTGGCAAAACACCGGAAGAGCTTATGAGTACAGTATTGGAGCTGGGGATGACAGATGGAAATATTCTGCCTCATCTGGCAATGAAAGGACCACAGGAGCGCTGTGTATTTCTTAATGACAAAGGCCGATGTTCCATTCATCAGATACGGCCGGGATTCTGCAGACTGTTTCCGTTGGGAAGATATTATACAGAAGGTGGATTTAAATATATTCTTCAGATCCATGAATGCAAAAAGAAAAACAGATCCAAGATCAAGGTAAAGAAATGGCTGGATACGCCGGATCTGAAACAGTATGAAAAATTTGTCCTGGACTGGCATGATTTTCTGATTGATGTACAGGAGGTGTTTTATCATACAGAAGATGAAACACTTATAAAAAATCTGAATATGTATGTGCTCAGTCGCTTTTACTATACGCCCTTTGATGAAAAAGAAGAGTTTTATCCACAGTTTTATCAGCGTCTGGAGACGGCGAAAGAGCTTCTGAAGCTTGAAATCTGACAGTAAAAAACGCAAAAAAACATATTGACATAAAAAATTCTTCTTTGTATAATGTGAAAAGTTAGGATGCTAACTAAATGAAAAGAGGTAAGAAATGCAGGATAATGACCAGAAAATTCGGGATATGCACACAGGAAGGCTGATACGTATTTTATCACATCAGCTGAAACGCAGTCAGAAGCCGGTGAAAGCGATGGAGGAAAATGAACTTACTTCCATGCAGAAGCATGTACTGAAATATATTCTTCTGGAAACACTTCATCGAGATATTTATCAGAAAAATCTTGAGGAGGAATTTCAGATCCGGAAATCCACAGCATCAGGGATTCTGAAGCTTATGGAAAAAAACGGTTTTATTTACCGGGAAAGCGTGAAAGAGGACGCAAGGCTGAAAAGAATACTGCCCACAAAAAAAGCAGAGGCTATCCGTCCGGATATCCTGAAGCATATTCAGGAAGTAGAAGTTCGCATGACAAAAGGAATCTCAGACGAGGATCTTTTGTTATGCAAAAAAGTCCTTTGCCAGATGTGTCGTAATCTTGCAGAAAATAACAAGGAGAATAAGGAGGTAGACAAAGAGGAATGAATAAGACACTTTTAAGATCAGTCAGGGAATACAAAAAACAGTCTGTACTGGCTCCGTTCTTTGTGATCCTTGAGGTATTCATGGAAGTTCTGATACCTATGGAAATGGCGAAGATCATTGATATCGGCATTGCACAGGGAAATCTGGGCTACATCATGCAGCGAGGTCTGATCCTTGTCATTATGGCCATGCTTGCATTATGGTTTGGTGTACTTGCCGGAAATATGGCTGCTGTGGCAGGCGCAGGTTATGCAAAAAACCTGAGACATGATATTTTTTATAAGGTACAGGATTTTTCTTTTAAGAATATCGATCATTTTTCCACATCCGGTCTTGTCACACGAATGACCACAGATATCACAAATGTGCAGATGGCATATATGATGAGTATCCGTATGCTGGCAAGGGCTCCGATTATGATCATCCTTTCCTGGGTAATGACCCTGGTGATCAATGTAAAGATCGCACTGCTCTTTCTGATCGTAATTCCGTTTCTTGGCGGAACTCTCATTTTTATTGCAAAAAAAGCCCATCCTCATTTTATTAAGGTATTCGACGAGTATGACATCCTGAATAATTCTGTTCAGGAAAACGTTAACGCCTCCCGTGTGGTAAAAGCTTTTGTAAGGGAAGATCATGAGATCGATAAATTTCACGGCATTTCCAAATATGTATACGATCTTTTTACAAAGGCAGAGAAGATCGTTGCATGGAACTCTCCGGTGATGCAGTTTACCATGTATACAGTTGTGCTTCTTCTGGTTGCCATCGGAGGAAAAAGTATTGTATTTGGAAGTATGGCAACAGGAGAACTGACAAGTGTGATCGTATATGCACTGCAGATCCTGATGTCCCTTTCTATGGTAACCTTTGTGTTTGTTATGATTATGATTGCAGAGGCTTCTACAGATCGTATTACAGAGGTTCTGAAGGAAGTTCCGGAAATGAAGAATAAGGAAGACGCGACTACAGAAGTTCCAAATGGAGATATTGTATTTGACCATGTAAACTTCAGTTATGGTGGAAAAGGCGGAAATCTTTCTCTGAAAGATATCAATCTTCATATCCGGTCAGGGCAGACGATCGGTATTATCGGCGGTACCGGAAGCGCCAAGTCCACACTGGTGCAGATGATCCCAAGACTTTATGATGTAACGGACGGAAGTGTAAAAGTCGGCGGCATTGATGTAAGGGATTATAATCTGGAGGTTCTCCGTGACCAGGTTTCCATGGTGCTTCAGAAGAACGTACTGTTTTCCGGTACGATCTACGAAAATATCCGCTGGGGAAATGAAAATGCCAGTGAAGAGGAAGTGCAGAGAGTGTGCAGGCTTGCGCAGGCAGACGGATTTATCAACGAGTTTCCGGCAGGCTACAATACCCAGATCGTTCAGGGCGGAAATAATGTTTCCGGCGGCCAGAAACAGCGTCTCTGTATTGCCAGAGCCCTTTTGAAAAAACCGAAGATTCTGATTCTTGATGATTCTACAAGCGCAGTGGATACCAGGACAGATGCCCTGATCCGTAAGGCTTTTCGTGAAGAAATCCCGGATACCACAAAGATCATTATTGCACAGCGAGTAGCGTCCATTGAGGATGCGGATCAGATCATTGTACTGGACGGCGGTGAAGTGGCAGGTATAGGAACTTCACAGGAGCTTCTTGAGACAAATGAGATTTACAGAGAGGTTTACGAATCCCAGGTTAAGGGAGGTGAGGATGATGAATGAAAAACAGAATAAAAAGAAAATGCGCCGGCTTTCCAAAGACAATCTGAAAACCGCAAAGCGTCTTTTAAAGTATATGACAGAAACTTATAAAATGCAGCTGATCCTGGTATTTATCTGTATTCTGATCAGCTCCGTGGCAACGATTTCAGTTTCTCTGTCACTGAAGTTTCTTCTGGATGACTTTATTATCCCACTGATCGGACAGCAGGCTCCGGATTTTGCCGGGCTTTACCGTGCGCTGGCAGTACTGGGCGGTATTTTCGTTCTGGGGGTGATCTCTACCTTTATCTATACCAGAATGATGGTATTTATCGGACAGGGTGTGCTGAAAAGAGTGCGTGACGATATGTTTGAGCATATGCAGACACTTCCCATCCGTTACTTTGACCAGAGGACCAACGGTTCGATCATGAGTCTTTATACCAATGATACAGATACGCTGAGACAGATGATCAGTCAGTCGATCCCTCAGGCGCTGATGGCGTTTTTTACGATCATCGTTACGTTTATTTCCATGATCGCGCTTAGCCCTCTTCTGACCCTTCTGGCAGTTGCAGTAATTTTTGTAATGATCTTTGTGACAAACAAGATCGGAGGCAGCAGTGGAAAGTATTTTGTCAGCCAGCAGATGTCTCTGGCAGATGTAACAGGATTTGTGGAAGAACGGATGAACGGTCAGAGAGTGGTAAAAGTATTTAATCATGAGCGGAAATCCGAAGAGGAGTTTGATAAGCTTAACGAAGCTCTTTTTGAAAGTGCAGCCAGGGCTCATACTTATGCGAATATGATGGGACCGGTAATCGGGAATATCGGAAATCTGCAGTTTGTACTGACTGCAGTACTTGGAGGGCTGCTTTCCGTTCTGGGAATCGGCGGCATTACTCTTGGTGTCATGGCTTCCTATCTTCAGTTTACAAAAAGCTTTACCCAGCCGTTTATGCAGGTGGCACAGCAGTTTAATGCCATTGTCATGGCTCTGGCCGGCGCAGAACGTATCTTTGCTCTGATCGATGAGGAACCGGAAAAAGACGAGGGTTATGTAACTCTTGTCAATGCCAGAAAAGATGCGGACGGAAATATTGTGGAATGTAAAGAACGTACCGGAATGTGGGCGTGGAAGCATCCTCATTCTGCAGATGGTTCTGTATCGTATACAGAGCTGACAGGAGATGTGGTATTCGAAAATGTAACCTTTGGATATAATGAAGATAAGGTGATCCTGAAGAATATCAGTCTTTATGCAAAACCGGGACAGAAGCTGGCGTTTGTAGGTTCCACAGGTGCGGGAAAAACAACGATTACCAACCTGATCAATCGTTTCTATGATATTCAGGAAGGTAAGATACGCTATGACGGCATTAATATCAGCAAGATCAAAAAAGACGATCTTCGCCGTTCGCTGGGAATTGTGCTTCAGGATACCCACCTGTTTACCGGCACGATCATGGATAACATCCGCTATGGAAAGCTGGATGCAACAGATGAAGAGGTTTATCAGGCAGCAAAGCTTGCACATGCCGATCAGTTTATCCGTATGCTTCCAAATGGATATCAGACAATGCTCAGCGGTGATGGTGAGGAACTTTCGCAGGGACAAAGACAGCTGCTTTCTATTGCAAGAGCAGCTGTGGCAGATCCTCCGGTGCTGATCCTGGATGAGGCAACCTCCAGTATCGATACCCGTACGGAAAGCATTGTCCAGAAAGGTATGGACAACCTGATGAAAGGACGTACCGTATTTGTGATCGCACACAGACTTTCCACCATCCGCAACAGCAATGCTATTATTGTACTGGATCACGGGAAGATCATTGAAAGAGGCGACCATGAGGATCTGATCAAAATGAAAGGAACCTATTATCAGCTGTATACAGGAAAGCTGGAATTGTCCTAAAAATTTCTGTTTGTGGGGAAGGGCGGATTTTGTTACCCACAGACGATGCATATGAGAAAAGGCAGATCATGTGCTGTGCGGCGTTTCCTGGTAAACCTCGCAAGGCACTATGATCTGCCTTTTTCTCTTTGCATCTGATGGTAGTTCATCAGCTAAATAGAAATCCTTTTGGATATTTACGGCCTTCGGCCGGCTGCCAGCCGCAGGCTGGATAGTAGTGCTGAGCCTGCATGTCAGTTACAGACAAAAAATCATATTCCACCCCATCGATATTTAGAGGAATCTTCTCAGTGGTACGGTCAGTACTCTTAAGACCGCATAGAAAACTTTTTTCCCAAAACTCAGTTCTTTGGGCTGATAATTTTTACCCTGGATATATTCCCCGTTTTCTCCAATGGTTTTACTGTAAGTCTTGTCACGTTCGGCTTCTTCCCGGATTATGGAATTCAGCTTCGGGGAGTCGATGGCAAGCATCAGCTCGGTATCCTGATAGGTGCTTCGCATATCCAGATTATAAGAGCCTACAATGCTCATACGGTCATCAATCAGAACTGCTTTTGTATGGCAGGAATGACCGCCCATAAATTCATAAACTTTTGCGCCTGTTTTCCAGATTTTTTTTCGCTGGTTCAGGTAATCGGTACATCCCCATGGATTTGCTCCGCTTGCCACATCATTGGTAATGATCTCCAGAGGGATGTTTTTTTCTTTTAATTCTGTAAGCCCCTGGTACATTTCTTTTCCACAGATAATATAAGGAGTGTAGATCAGGGCTTCTTTTCCATCCAGAAGAAGCTGATGAATGGAATGCCACATCCAGGGCTCTTTGTTTTCTGCCTCCAGTGGATTACATAAAAGTGAAATCTTATTGGTCTCAAAGGTAAGCTTCCGATAATCCCAGTCAGTGTAAGCTTCCTGATAAGTTTCTTTCAGGTCGGCATAACGCTTTTTCAGGGAGATCAGGCATTCCTCAATTTCTCCTGTGAGTTTTTTGCAGGTGAATTCCCGGCTGTCCTTTAATTCCCAGATTTTTTCAAAATAGGAACGGAGCTGATAAAGGGAAGAATCCTTCTGATCTTCTGTTTCATATACAAAAATTTCGCGGTCGATATTTTTTGCTTTTGAATAATCTCCAAGGAAGAGATTCATTGTGTTTCGGCCGCCTAAAAGAAACATCTGCCCGTCAATGATCACATATTTATCATGGAGCCGCGCCTGCATCTTCCATGGTTTCAAAAATGTGATCGGATTATAGATACGGAGGGAAACATTCTCGTGGGAGGCAAGAGCCTGAAACCATTTGTTTCCCTTACCTTTGACGTCCATAAAGCCGCTGAAGCCGTCAACAATTACCCGGACCTTTACACCCCGGTCGGCTGCGTGAAGAAGGGCTGCCATAACATCTCTGCCGCTTTTGTCTGCATTAAAATCAAAGGTAGACAGAATAATCTCTTTTTCTGCCTGCTCAAACATGTTCAGACGATAAAGGAGCGCGTCGGTATTGTCGTTGATATATGCAATCCGTTCTGTCCCTGTTGTCTGGCTGTAAAATTCTCTTTCACTGAAATCCCTCTGGAAGCTTTCGGAAACTTTTTTATGCCGGATATACGGCACCGTAAGCAGGGCGATATAGATAAGAACCAGAAATAGTATGATCCTGCCAGGAGTCAGAAATTTCAGAAAAAAATGTCGTTTCAAATTCGTTCACCACTTTCCAATAAAATTATAATACCTGTAGGATGATCGCCAGGTTGTAATGAAACATTCTATGCCAAATAACAGGAAAAGTAAAGCAGAAAATATTCTTTCTTTCGTCAATTTTTTGAGATGTTTTCCTGCCATTGTGATTTATTGTATTTTCTGCTATTCTATAGATAGTTTCAGATATTAATTTAGAATATCAGATAAAGGAGACAGAGAAAAATGAGCAACGATTTAAAAAATACAGATGGCATGGAAAAGAAACATAAACGCCGCGTTCGTTATTCTGGTACCCATCCCAGACATTTCAGTGAAAAATATAAAGAACACCAACCGGAAAAATATGCAGATGTGGTAGAAAAGGTCATCCGTAAGGGAAGCACTCCGGCAGGTATGCATATTTCCATCTGTGTAAAGGAAATTCTGGATTTCCTTCAGATCCAGCCGGGTCAGAAAGGACTGGACGCTACTTTGGGGTATGGGGGACACACCCTTGAGATGCTGAAATGCCTGAAAGGAGAAGGGCATATTTACGGTCTTGATGTGGATCCTATCGAATCTGCAAAAACAAAAGAACGTCTGAAGAATCTGGGTTATGGAGAGGATATCCTTACAGTAAAGCTTCTGAATTTCCGCAATATCGATCAGGTTGCAGCCGAAGCAGGAAAATTCGATTTTGTTCTGGCTGATTTGGGTGTTTCGTCCATGCAGATCGATAATCCGGAAAGAGGCTTTTCCTATAAGACAGACGGACCTTTGGATCTTCGAATGAACCCGCAGAAAGGAGTCAGTGCGGCAGAACGCCTGAAAGAGGTGACAGAAGAAGAGCTTTATGGAATGCTTCTGGAAAACGCAGACGAGCCTTACGCACAGGAAATTGCCAGAGCTGTTATCCGTCAGAGGAGGATCAGTCCTATTGAAACCACAACGGATCTGAGAAATGTGATAGAGAAGGCGCTTTCCTTTCTTCCGGAAAAAGACCGTAAGGAGGCGGTGAAAAAATCCTGTCAGAGATCTTTCCAGGCGCTGCGTATCGATGTAAACAGTGAATTTGAAGTGCTTTATGATTTTCTGGAAAAGCTGCCTCAGGTGCTGGCGCCAAACGGCCGTGTGGCAATCCTTACCTTCCATTCCGGTGAGGACCGCCTGGTAAAGAAATCCTTTAAGCAGTTTTATAAAGAAGGAATTTACAGCGAAATCTGTAAGGATGTGATCCGTCCTTCACAGGAAGAATGCAGCCGCAACAGCCGGGCGAAGTGTACAAAGATGAGGTGGGCAGTCCGGGCATAAAAAGGAGATATGGATGAGATAGTGGGAACCACAGCAAACAAAGCGTCGGAGAAACTTTATGTTAAAAATAATGATAAATTAAAAATTGCAGGGGTGAAATAATATGAAGTGTCCATATTGTGGTGAAGAAATGATAAAAGGTTTTTTAATGAGCTCAAGAGATATTACTTTTGCAATTGACAATCCAAACGGCAATCTTTTCCGGATTAAAAAGCGTGATGATCTGGAAGTGAGTAAAGGTTCAGAGGGGATACCTCATTGTGAAGCTTATCATTGCAGTAGCTGTAAAAAAATTATGATTGATTATGTAAACAGATAAATTACAGAGTTTCTAATTATTTTTTGAGAAAGTAATATATTTTTCAAAGGGAACTGGATTTGCAAACAGGCTTGATAAGAGTAAGCGCAGATGAATGATAAAAAATATTTTGGATGTAAACCCTGCGGAAAAGATGGAACAGCAGATTGGTTTGGTCTTTGAGGAAAAAGGAGAATCATATGGTAACGATCAATGAGGAAAAATGTATTGGATGTGGACTTTGTGCTGCTGACTGTAGTGTCGGCAGCATCATGATCAAAGATAAAAAGGCAGTGATCAAAAACGATTGCTTTCACTGCGGCCATTGCGTGGCAATCTGTCCGTCAGGGGCAGTATCCATACCAGAATACGATATGGATGACGTGGAAGAATATGAGAAGGAAAGTTTTTGTCTGGAACCGGAAAAGCTGCTGCACAGCATTAAATTCCGTCGTAGTGTCCGCAGCTATAAGCCGGTAAAGGTGCAGAGAGAAGAACTGGAAAAGCTGCTTCAGGCAGGAAGATATACGGCTACTGCAAAAAATAACCAGGACTGCTGCTTTGTGTTTGTCCAGAATGAGCTGGACAGGCTGAAAGAGATGGTCTGGGAGTACATTGATGAAATGGAGAAAAGGGAAGGGCGGAACATCGCAAGAGAGCTGCTTCCTTATGTTGCTTTTAACAGAAGAAGGAAAAAGGATCCAAAGGATGATTATTTATTCCGGAATGCACCGGTGGTTCTTTTTATCACTTCTGACTGGCCGCTGGATGCAGGCCTTGCGGCTCAGAATATAGAAAATATGGCGGTTTCTTCAGGATTGGGCGTTTTATATAATGGATACCTGGCAAGGATTGCAGAAGCAAACGAGGAGTTGAAGCAGTGGCTGGATATAAAGGGAAAGACCATTAAGGCATGTATGCTGCTGGGATATCCGGAAAGAATCTATGCCAGAACAGCGCCAAGAAAAGAGGCAAATGTAATCTGGAAATAAAAAAGGAACGACATCTGTGCATTAAGATATCACAAAAAATAAAAGATCAGGGAGGATTATACTTATGAGCAGAAAAGTAAAATGGGGAGTTTTAAGTACGGCAGATATTGCAAAGCGCTGCACTATACCAGGTATGCAAAAAGCGGAGAATTGTTGCCTGTATGGGATTGCAGGACGTTCAAAGGAAAAAGTGGATCAGTACAAAGAAACATTTGGTTTTGAAAAAGCGTATTATTCTATGGATGAAATGCTGGATAATCCGGACATCGAAGCAGTTTATATTCCGCTTCCGAATACCTTACATAAAGAGTGGGTATTAAAGGCTGCAGCAAAGGGAAAACATATTTTGTGTGAAAAGCCTTTATCAGGAACCGAGGCAGATGTAAAGGAAATGATCGACGCTTGTGAGAAAGCCGGAGTATTATTTATGGAAGCGTTTGCGTATTTACACAGTCCTCTGATCACTTCCGTAAAAGCAACACTGGATTCAGGAATCATTGGTGAGCTTTCTTTCATGGAGTCTATTTTTATCACTCCAGGATATACGCCGGATAATATCCGTGTCCGTCGTGAGACATTAGGCGGCTCTGTTTATGATCTGGGCTGCTATTGTACCAGCCTGATGTTGGCTTTATTTGGAGAGGAGCCAAAAGAAGTCAGGGCAATCGGTCATTTTACTGATCAGCACATTGATGATTTTGCTTCTGCATATTTTCATTTTGATGAAAACCGCAGAGCGTGCATGGTATCCGGTATGTGCTCTGCACAGAGAGGCGACCGGTTCTTCCTTTATGGAACAGAGGGAACCATTGAAGCGCCTATTCCTTTTAATGCAGATGGAGAACTTACTTATTATGTGAAAAAGGGAGAGGATTGTCAGGAGGTTCACGTGAGTGTGCGGGACAATTATTGTCTGGAAGTAGAGCAGCTTGGAAATTGTATCCTGAACGGAGAACAGCCCCATGTGACCCATGAATTTTCATTGCAGAACGCCCGGGTGATGGATAAAATTTTAAAAGAGATCGGGTATTGATCCATATTTGGTGGGGCACGTCCTGCGCAGAATACATTTGAAACAAGTAATAATCTTCAGCTGGCAGGAAAAGATAAACAGTTGTGGCTTTCTAATTATCGTATCGTAGAAAATCAGAGTTTAAGA
>URWL01000028.1 GCA_900551465.1 uncultured Blautia sp.
CCTCTCTGGTCCTTTTGATATTTTCTTCAAACGGAAAAGAGGAGCTGTCATACATAACCGACGTAAAACCAAGCTCCAGAGCTTTCTTTACTGTTTCCACGGTCAGTCCGTGATCCAGATGTACTGCAACATCCACCTTTGCTTCTTTTGCCGCCTGAACCATCATAGGTCCCATAAGCGCAAGCGGGGAATGTTTCAGCCGGACTTCTGCAATCTGAAGGATGATCGGTGTTTCCAGTTCCTCTGCAGCCTGAATGGCTCCTTTCACCATTTCCATATTTCCCACGCTGAAAGCTCCAACGCCTCTGCCTTCATTTTTTGCCTGCTGAAGCAGCTTTTTCATTGTTACCAATGCCATAATCATCACTCCTGTCTGACTTATTCAACGTTATCCGCAGCATTTCAATAAAAACAAAGGCGGCTGCCGCAAAGACTGCCCCTGCTGCAAAAACATATCTCATTCCATTTTCCCCAACATTGATCATCCTGGTAAGAACCGGAGTCCCAAACGTAGCGATCACGATCCCCAGCATAACAAACCCATAATTTTCACCTGCATGCCGGATACCAAATACCGAACTTGTAAGAGAAGGAAAGCTTCCCATAATCCCGCCATAGCAGCCATAGATCAGGATCACAGCCACAGTGGCTCCGTAGGAATCCGAAAAACATAACAGTATCATGGCTGCTGCTGCAATGACCAGAACCCCTTTGATACATACAATCCTTCCAACTTTATCTGCAAGAGAAGGCAGCACCAGTCTGGTCAGGGCATTTACCACTGATCCGATCATAACGGAACTGACAGCTGCCGCTGCAGGTATGCCCAATTCAAGCTGGTAGCTCTGTGAAATCGGGGAGATCATAAAATATGAGATCAGTCCAAACAACATGGTCGCAAGAAGAAAATAAAACTGTTTCGTACGAAGCATTTCCCCGGAGGTATACTGTCTGCATGTGCTTTGTGCTTCCCCCATACCTGTCTTTGCAGTCTCTCTGTTTTCTTCAGGAGATGCAAAAAACAGACTGCTCAGGATCCATGCCGCAGCCATAAGGATTCCTACAGTAAGAAGTGTGGCTTTTGGTCCTTCTTTTTCCAGAAGCTGCCGGCTCAATGGAGCCATAAAAAGCCCGCATAATCCGTTGGCAGTGACCACAATCCCGGATGCAAAGCCTGTTCTGTCAGGGAACCACTGCTGGGCAGCCGCCAGTATCACCGTATACATCATTCCCTGTCCAAGCCCCTGCATCACACCATAAGTCAGATACATAGGAAGCGGAGAAGAAACCAGAGAAAATGCTGACATCAGGATTCCAGTAGAAAGCAGTCCGCCGCCCAGGAACAGAACCTTTCTTGGACCAAAGCGGTTCTGCATACGGCCTCCCAGGATATTTCCAAAAACAAAAGCGCTCAGCGCCAGATAAAAGCACATAGCCCCCTGGCTCTGAGTCCATCCGGTGCCTTCTGTTACATAAGGCTGGTAGATGGACCAGACATGGGGAAATCCAGTAAAAAATATCGCAAAGGCACCTGTGAGCATCATCAAAAACCGCTGTCTTTTCTGTGTCCCTGCTGTTTTCATATATGTTCTCCTTTTCTTACCAGAGATTTCTGTACATTTCCTTTACATCATCCTCTGTGATATCGCGGATTGTATTCTGGGGGCTTCCGCTTTCCATTGCGTCATGTGCCATTTTGTCGATCACGCCAAAGAATTCTTCTTTCTGGATCCCGTATTCTTCCAGAGTTGGGGTCTCCAGCTCTTTTGTAAGATCTGCCACTGCCTGAAGGAATTTTTCGGCAGCAGTTTTGTCAGAATCCTCCGCGTCAGCAGCTCCGATGGCTCTTCCCAGCTCTCCGAAACGATCATATGCCCCTTCCAGAGCGAAGCCAAGACATACCTTCATCAGCATGGCATTGGAAAGTCCGTGCGCTACATGGAAGAGCGCTCCGATAGGACGGCTCATTCCATGGATCAAGGTTACGGAAGCGTTGTTAAAAGCAATTCCTGCTTCAAGAGCTGCAACAGACATTTCCACTCTTGCCTCTTCATTTTTTCCATCATGAAATGCAGTGGGAAGATATTTAAAAATACGTTTTACCGCTGACAGGGCAAATGTATCGGAAAGTGTCTGTGACTTTCTGGAAGTATATGCTTCCACTGCATGACAAAGTGCATCCAGTCCGGTAGCAGCTGTGATCTTCGGAGGAGCAGTCATAGTAAACTGCGGATCGATCACTGCCAGTGCAGGCATCAGGACCTTTCCCTTTAACAGCATCTTGATATTGTTTACGGTATCTGTGATGATCGTAAACTGTGTTGCCTCGGATCCGGTTCCTGCAGTAGTCGGAATAGCAACCATAGGAGGCATTTCCACATCAATGACTTTACCCATGTAATCGCAGATGCTTCCTCCGTCTGCTACAAGAGATCCTATGGCTTTCATGGAGTCGATAGGGCTTCCGCCTCCAAGAGCTACCAGAAAATCACACGCTTCTTCTTTATACATTTTCAGACCGGCTTCAATCATTTTGTCGGTAGGTTCTCCTGTGATCCCGGAATAGATCACATATTCAATTCCCTGATTTTTCAGAGCAGCTTCAACCTTTGCACAGTTGCCAAGATCGATCATTACATTATCAGTTACGATCATTGCCTTTTTTCCAAGCTGTTTCATGGAAGCCTCTGCCATATCCAAAGCTCCTGCGCCTGTGATGATCTGTCCCGGTACAATAAATTCTCTTGCCATAATTTTTTCCTCCTTAAAACTGTGCGTCATGAAGCCATGTGTAACGTTCATCTTCACAACGGTCTGTCTGAAGCCATGGATTTCCATCAATATGACGGATCATCCAGCATGTATACATCTGAAATCCCGGCGCTGCCGCCTGAGGATGCAGTTCTCCTCCCGGAATCGCAGAAAAACTGTTGTTTACACTTTTAAAAACCTGATCTCCTACAAAGCTTGCCCCGAAGCCCTCCGGTCTGTCAAATTTAAACAGATAGGTTTCCGGCTGGGGATGTCTGTGAGGAAGATAGCCGGACCAGTTTCCACGGTCATTTAACACTTCTCCAAGTACCATATTGGATTTCGGTGAAATATCATGATCAAAAATCGTATTTACCCGGCGTTTTGCAACATTCCCGAATTTCCCTACGCTGGAATAGCCCCACGGCGCGTCTTCCGGTGCATAAAGACGGCTGTCAAAGCTGTTTTCATTTTTTGTGCACTGTACCAGGATCTCTGATTCCTGTTCCGCTGTAACCTTTATTTCATGAAAGCCGGATACATGAACGCACCAGGGGCCCTCTGTAAAGACATCTTTTCTGCTTACTGTTTTTTCGGAATCGTCCCACTGATATGTGATCTTTCCGGAAAGAAGAAGGACCGCTGTTTCCTCGCCTTCCCGATAGAAAGATCTCTTCTCTCCTGCAGCCATGCGATAAACACGAATATCCATCATCATTTCGCTGTAATCATTATCATAGGTTGTCAGAATCATTTCTCCTTTTTCATCAAATTCCGGATATCCAAAAACCTTGCCCATTCCGGTACCTCTCTTTCTATCAATACTCTCTTGCTGCTCTTCTGCCTTCCATAACGCCTTCGCAGGCCTCTCTTACAGATTCTTTCACAGAAGTTGTTGCGATTCCTACGTTCCACCAGGACTCATATCCGTCTGTCATTGTCTTCGGAATCACCTTCAGGTCAAACAGGCAGGCTTTTGTCTGTTTTTTGGCATCTGTAAGAGCCGCTTCCAGTTCTCCGATGGTTTTGCAGGTATATGTTTTTAATCCATAGCCTTCGCCGATCTTGGCGTAATCTACCGGGATCAGATCTCCGCATGGTTTTTTGCCGTCTGTATAACGGAATTCTGTGGCAATACTTCCGATTCCATGGTTCATTTCCAGGTTATTGATGCATCCGAATCCACAGTTGTCAAATACCAGGATATTCACTTTTTTGCGCTCCTGCATAATAGTCATGATCTCACTGTGGAGCATCTGGAAGCTGGAATCACCTACCACACAATAAACCTCATTGTCAGGCTCTGCAAATTTTACTCCAAGGGTAGCGGCCACTTCATAACCCATACAGGAATAACCGTATTCTGCATGGTATCCGCCTCTCTTATCTGTAGTCCACATTCTCTGCATACAGCTTGGAAGGGATCCGCCGGCAGTGATCACAGTCGCATCCTCATCAATAGTTCTTCGAAGAGCTGCAAGGGCTGCTGTCTGAGTGATCTTTCCATCAGTAAGCTTTACAAACTCCGGAATGGTTCTTGGATCTCTTGCCTTGATCATCGGCTCAAAATCATCACCTGTATACTGGATGCTTCCAAGGCGCTCCATTTCTTTGTCCCAGATCTGCTTTGCCTCCTGGATTTCTGTGGTATATCCGGATCTGTAGCCTTTTTCACGAAGCATATCTGCCAGTGCTTCTACGGTTGCTTTTGCATCTCCCACAGCCTTTACTGCATCCATCTTGTACGCATGATATCTGCAGTTATTAATGGTAACAAATTGTACATTTTCGTTTTTATAAAGCCATTTGGAGCTTGTGGTAAAATCAGAAAGTCTGGATCCAATTGCGATCACCACATCTGCATCTCTTGCAATCACATTTGACGCATAAGTACCGGTAACACCAATTCCGCCGAGACAGTAAGGATCGCTGGATTTACATGCACTCTTACCTGCCTGTGTTTCACCAAATGGAATATGGAATTCATGGCAGAAATTTTCAACGGTTTCCCCTGCTTCAGAATATCTTACTCCGCCGCCTACGATCACAAGTGGTTTTTTCGCCTCTGCAATAACCTCTGCAATATCTTCCAGTTCTTCCTGGACAGCTGCCGGTCTTGTAATACGGTGTACACGTTTCTTAAAGAAATATTCCGGGAAATCATAAGATTCGCCTTCTACATCCTGACAAAGGGCGATGCAGCAGGCTCCTGTTTCTGCCGGATCTGTCAGAACTCTCATGGCATTAATAAGAGCTGTCATGATCATCTCCGGTCTTGTGATACGATCCCAGTATTTGCATACCGGCTTAAATGCATCGTTTGTGGTAACTGCCAGACTGCTGCTCTGTTCCAGCTGCTGAAGAACAGGATCCGGCTGGCGGGAAGCAAAGGTATCTGCCGGAAATACAAGAAGAGGGATATTATTTACTGTGGCTGTTGCACAGGCAGTTACCATATTGGCTGCTCCCGGACCTACAGAAGATGCACAGGCAATGATTTTTTTACGATTGCTCTGTTTTGCAAAAGCAATTGCTGTATGGCACATTCCCTGCTCGTTTCTTCCCTGCAGTACTCTCAGCTGTCCCGGATCAGAATCCAGCGCTTCTCCAAGACCTACTGCAATCCCGTGTCCGAAAATGGTAAAGAATCCTTCTACAAACTTCGTTTCTTCCCCGTCCATTTTTACATACTGATTATCAAGAAATTTTACAATTGCCTGAGCTACTGTCATTCGGATGGTCTTTGTCATAATATGTTCCTCCTATACTCTGGCGATCATTTCGCCGAATTTCTCTTTTTCTTCTTTTATAAATGCATGTACTTCTTCCGGTCCCGGAAGGGAATCGGAACAATTGTTGCTCCTTACCATCATAGATGCCTCTGCGGATCCGAATTCCAGGCAGTCAATGATCTCCCAGCCCTGATAGAGTCCATATAAAAATCCTGAGCCATAACCATCGCCTCCGCCAAAGCCTTTGCGGGCTTCTACCGGAAACGGCTTAATGCTGAAGTTCTGTCCGTCGCAGGTATAGGCAGTTGAGCCTTTCATACCATGCTTGATCACAACAATCTTTGCTCTGCAAGACTGCCAGTAAGCCGCGCTTTCTTCATCCGTCATACCTGGTCTGATCAGCTTTTCTGTCAGGTCGAATTCCTCTCTGGAACCCATGATGATGTCTGCTTCTTTTGCTACCATTGAATAATAGATTGCGATCTCATCTGAGTTTTTCCAGTTGTATTCCCGGTAATCGATGTCAAAAATAATTCTGGTGTCATTTTTCTTTGCAAGCATCACTGCCTTCAGCGCCGCTTCGCGGGAAGGACTTTCTGCAAGTGCCGTACCGGAGATCAGGATTGATTTTGCCTCTCTGATATAATCTTCATCAATATCATCTACATGAAGCTGAAGATCCGCGATCTTGTTTCTGTACATCAGGATGCTGCTCTCCTTTGGAGAAAGCATTTCTGTAAATGTAAGGCCCAGCTTTTCTCCGTTTGTGCATCTGGTGATATGAGAAGTATCAATGCCCTGTTCCTGGAAATATTCTGTCACAAAATCGCCAAACTGATCGTCGGATACCTTGCCGATAAATCCGGCTTTCATTCCATGATGTGTCACACCGACAGCAATGTTTGCAGGGGATCCGCCTACAAATTTTTCAAAGGTATGTACCTTTTTCAGCGGTTTAAACTCTTCTTTTACCTGATCGTTGTATGCAGGATTAAAGTCGATCGCTACTCTGCCCAGTAATATGAGATCGTATTTTCTGCTTTCATCAAATTTGATATATTCCATTTCCTACCTCCATTTTCTATTTGCGTTCATTGCGTGCTTTTCTGTTCATCTTTCTGTATTTTTATATTAGCACGCCCATTTATTGCGTGCAATATGTTTTCTGCACTTTTTTCATTTTCTATATTTTATACAAATAACACTTTCTTTATTTGTGAAAAGTCCATAAATTATTTTGATTTTACCTATAATCAAAATGGTTATTCCCCTTTTTCTTACGATTACATCATGCAAAAAGGCACGCGTGCTTTTTTGCGTGCCTTTTGTTTCTGCTGTATATCATCCCACCACTATAATACTCCGGCGGCTTCTCTTCGAGTCAGTTCTTCCATAATTGAACTGTACTGTTTATCAAGATGATAAAGAGAAAGAGTAACCACTGCTGCTCCGGCAACAATCATCGGACCATACTTATAAATATTTACAATCATATCAAGTGCCGCCTGTGGCTGGACCGCTGTTCCTCCTGCACTGCTCACATATCCCGCAGCTGCAAGAAACCCGGTCATTGCCGCAGATGCCACGCCGGATCCTACCTTTGTCCCAATAGAGCCTCCGGCAAAGATCATACTCTCCTGACGAAGATGTGTTTTCCACTGTCCATATTCCACTACATCTCCGATCATACCGAACACACCTGCATTTAAAGGAGCCAGACCGATTGCTCTTACGATACAGCTCATGACCATCCATGAAAAACTGTATGGATTCATAACAAAAATAATCTGTCCGATCAGAGCTACTGCTGCTCCCGCAAGAGCTGTATTTCTCTTCCCATATCTCCGGATCAGTGGTGTGCAAAGGAAAATACATCCCACAAGGACCAGCGTTTCCATCAGATAAAGTGCACTGTACATCCAGGTATCATTATGGAATATGTATTTACAGTAATATGGAAGAATCGTACCTGATATACCAAAAGAAACGCTCTGCAGCATCCACAATACCAGTACAGACCAGAAATACTTATTGTTTACAAGTGCCAGAAATGACTGCTTCAGCGGAACTTTTCCCGCTTTTTCTGCTGCCTCTATCACAACTGTTTCTTTACATTTCAGGAAACAGTTGACTAACAAAAGGAGAGCTACTGCTGCCCATATGGCCATAGTCTTGATCCATGCTGCCTGGTCGTCGCCAAACAGCTTCACCAGAGGAAGCGTGCAGGTAACTGCCAGGATCCGGCCCAGAGGAGAAAGTCCCATTCTTACAACACTGAGCATGTCTCTTTCTCCGGATTCTCTTGTCATCATGGCAGACAGGCTTCCGTAGGGAAGGTTGATAGCTGTATAACATACTGTTGTGCAGAAATTATATGTTACGAACAGATAGACTGCCTGTACCAGACCTGTTGTTCTGGGCACGGTAAACAGAAGTACTGCTGACAATGCATATGGAACACTCATCCACAAAAGCCAGGGTCTTGATTTTCCCCATTTTGATTTTGTGTTTTCAACGACCACCCCCATGATCAGATCCGACACGCCGTCAAACAAACGGGAAACAAGCATTACCATACCTACAGTTGCAGGATTTATCCCGACATAATCTGTATAAAAAAGTGTGATCAGCGTACCTATCATGCCAAAGATTACATTACAGGCAACGTCTCCTCCTGCATAGGAAACCCTGATCCCCCATCCAAGTTTTTTATGATTCATATTATTCACCCCACAAAAGATACCTTCTCTGTCTTTTCTTTAAACTGTGATCTCAGAAATTTTTACCGGACGGTGTTCTTCCAGCGATTTTTTTGCGGCAAGCCCCATTCTTACCGGCTCCAGTCCATCCATTACACCCAGAGGTGTCTCTGTATCATTTACAATGGCATCGATAAAACATTTCATTTCTTTTACATAAGCCCCCATATATCTTTCCAGGAAAAAGTGAAGTGGTTTTTCCCCTGTAATACCCTGAGCATTGCTGATCACGGCTGCAGAAGCGGTATCATTTCCTGTTGCTGCCATTCCTTCTGATCCAAATACCTCTGCTCTCTGGTCATATCCATATACGGCTTTTCTGGAATTATCGATCACTGCGATGGATCCATTCTCCATTTTCAGCGTGATCACCGCGGTATCTACATCTCCTGCTTCTCCGATTGCCGGATCTACCAGAACACCTGCTTCCACATAAACTTCCTCTGCGTTGCAGCCTGCCAGAAAACGTACCATGTCAAAATCATGGATGGTCATATCCAGGAACATTCCTCCGGACACTTTTACATATTCAGCACATGGCGGCTCCGGATCACGGGATGTGATCTTGATCACATGAGGATCCCCGATCTTTCCGGAAGCAACTGCTGCCTGTACCGCTTCAAAGTTATGATCAAATCTTCTGTTAAATCCCACCTGATATTTGACCGGATGCTTTTCCAGTGCATCCATGACATTTTTGATCTTATCTATATCATGATCGATAGGCTTTTCACAAAAAACATGTTTTCCTGCCTCGATGGCTTCCACAGAAATCTGTGAGTGTGTATCTGTTGATGAGCAGATCAGGACAGCGTCAATCTCCGGATCTGCCAGGATTTCTTTATAATCCTTTGTCACTGCTTTTACTCCCATATTTTTTGCCCACTGTACCGTCTCTTCTGTCATAAACGGGTCTGCCAGAAGCTTCACCTGCGCCTCCGGAACCTGGGTGCAAATGCTTTCTACATGAACTCTTCCGATTCTTCCTGCTCCGATAATTCCAACCTGTACCATAATAATTTCTCCTTTTTTATGATATATTTTTTATAATCCTGTTTTTTCTGCAATAAATTTTCTTGCTCTGATGGCATACTCAAGCGGGTCTGCCTTTGCCGGATCCTGCTCGGCTTCTACCAGCATATATCCCTCATAACTGTTCTCCTCCAGAACCTGAAAGATCGGTTCAAAATCAATACAGCCATCTCCAGGTATGGTAAAAGCGCCCTGGCGAACCCCTTCCAGAAAGCTGAGGTTTTCTCTGCGTACCTTCTCCACAACTTCTCTGCGGATATCTTTCAGATGCACATGTCTGATCCTGTCTGCATATTTTTTTACCATTTCAAGCGGATCTGCACCACAGTATGCAAAATGTCCGGTATCATATAAAAGACTTACATATTTAGGATCTGTATGCGCCATCATTCGCTCTACTTCATCCGGATTCTGAACCACAGTACCCATATGGTGATGGAAGGTAAGGTGGATTCCATATTCTTCAAGAGCAATTTTTCCCAGTCTGTTCATCCCTTCGCAGAATCGTTCCCATTCCTGGTCGTTCATCACGTATTTGTGTCCAAATACCGGTGTGTCCTGCTGTCCCTGTACACTGTAGCTTTGCTCTGACGCGCCAATGATCTTCGCTCCCATTGCCTTCAAAAAATCCAGCTGGGCACGAAATTCTTTTTCTACTTCCTCAAAAGGTTTTGTAAGAAGGAAAGAGGAGAACCATTGATTACAGATTTCCAGCCCTCTCAGTTCCAGCGCTTTTTTTAATACACGGGGATCCCTGGGATATTTATTTCCTACCTCTGATCCTGTAAATCCTGCAAGAGCCATTTCACTTACACACTGCTCAAAAGTATTTTCTTTTCCAAGATCCGGAAGATCATCATTTGTCCATGCAATAGGTGCAATACCAAGCTTTACTTTTTCTTTGTCAAACATCTCTTTACCTCTTTTCTTTTTTATGATTTATCTATTACAGTACTGTATCTCTTTTCATGTGTATCATACCAGTCCTGTGCTTCTTCTGAAATTGGGATTATTTTAAGATTGTTTGTCTTTTTCTTTGATTGAAAAAAAGGGATTTATTTTTGTGTCTTTTTTTTGGAAATTAAACCCGGTGCATAAAAAAAAGACACCAGCACTGTCACTGATGTCTCGTATGCTGCCTCCGGTATTCTGCCGGACTCATACCATATCTTTTTTTAAATGCTTTTGAAAAATAATGATAATCATTAAAGCCTGAACGATTTCCAATCTCCCGGATTTTCAAATCTGTCTGCTCCAGCAATTCTCCTGCACAGGAAAGTCTCTGTGACAGAAGAAAATTAGAAAATCCAATTCCCATTTCCTGGGTAAAAAGATAGCTGAGATAAGAAGGATTTACGCCAGCCTCCTGAGCTGCTTCCGTAAGGCCGATGGGCTCTTTAAAATGATTCTGTATAAATTCCGCTGCAATCCTTACTGTTTTATTGATATTTTCCGGTATTTGTGTTTTCTTTTTACAAAAAAGATACTCTTCATCCTTCTGATACCAAGATTCCAGCTGCCGCAGACTGGTAACCTTTCTGTAATCTCTCTGAATGTCTATTCCCATCTCCTGCTCCAGCCTTCGAAACCACTGTATCACCAGCCGGCTTTCTGTCTTCCTGTCACGAAACAAATCCCATACTTTCCGTCCCTCTTCCACAAAAGAATCTTTATCTTTTTCCGCAAAGGCTTTGTGGATTCGATTTCGACATTCCTCTAATCCATCCGGCAGATCCGGATTCACATGACAGTCCGGCTGATAGTAAAGAATCTCTCTTCTGTCATAAAAAGAAACATGCATCATGTCTCTGGCCTGCTGGTACGCCTGAACCAGTGCTTCTGCACCAATACAGACATTACTTACACAGATCCGGTAGCAATGTTCCTCTTTTTTGCATATTTTATAACAGGCAACAGCTGTATCTGTCAGCTTCTGCTGCATGACACTGCTTTTCCGGATGTCAGACAGATCCAGAAAGCAGCAAAAAATACCAGTTCCCAGATAGATCACTTCCGTTCTGTAGCTTTCATTTTTAAAATGCTCTTCCAGTTCACGGCAAAGCCTCTGATAAAATATCTGGCACTGCTGCTCCGCCTCAAAGTGTGTCCATCTCTCCTCCTCTGCTTCCGGGCTTTCCAAATACATGCAGACTACTGCACAATTATGAAAAGAACCTGTGACTCCCGCTGCTTTCGCAGCCGCTTCTTTTTCTTCTCCTTTTACCGCACCAGACAGTACGCTGTTAAAAAACAGGCCTTTCCGGTTCATACTGTCACCTGTATTATCAGAAAAAATTTCTTTTTTCTCCTGCTCTTCCATGCTGTTTCTGGTATTTACAAGAAGCTGGCTTAAACTGTCCTGATCCAGTGTGTTTTTCAGAATGTATTCGTTTGCCCCCTC
>URWL01000029.1 GCA_900551465.1 uncultured Blautia sp.
TAAAGCATATAAAAGGAAATTCTTCGGGGCAGGGTGACTGTGATCTGCATAAGGCAGAAAGCGGAATTCCCTACCGGCGGTATAGTCCGCGACCCGCTATAAGCGGTTGATCTGGTGACCGGCAGTATCCGGAATTCCAGAACCGACAGTAAAGTCTGGATGAGAGAAGAACACGCTTGCTTTTACGTGCTCAGTGCCCCGGGAATATTTCCCGGGGTTTTTTGCTGTTCAGGAAATCATGATATGCTGCAGGAACTTTCCTGAGCGGCAAAACGTTCCACCAGTATACAGCCGGATATATGCGGAATATGCTTTCTTATGACAGTCTGCGTCCCGTATGCAAAGTGGAGCAACCTGAGAGGAATTTTCTTTGAGAAGAAGGCCGTTATTCAGGACCTTCAAAAAAGAAAAGGAGAGATAAAGTATGAGTGAACAGGTTTTAAGAGGTGGGAACGTAATGGAGAGAAGCCGGACAAGGACATTGACACAGATCGCTATGCTGGGCGCTGTGGCAGGCGTACTGATGAATTTTGAGTTTCCCATTCCGTTTCTGGCTCCATCGTTTTATCAGCTTGATTTTTCGGAGATCCCGGTTCTGATCGGAAGCTTTGCCATGGGACCTGTGGCAGGTGTGGTGATCGAACTGGTGAAGATCCTGGTACATCTTGTGACAAAGGGAACTATGACTGCAGGTGTGGGCGATGTGGCAAACTTTATTTTTGGCTGTGCCTTTGTGATTCCAGCAGGTCTGATCTATCGTTTCCGCCATATAAAAAGCAGAAAACATGCTGTGGAGGGAATGGCAGCAGGAACTGTTCTTACAACTGCAGCTGCCTGTCTGATGAACGCTTTTGTACTTCTTCCGGCGTATGGCAAAGCTTTTGGAATGCCTGTGGAAGCATTTGTTGAAATGGGGGCAGCCGTAAATCCGTCTGTAAACAGCCTGCTTGGGTTTGTGGCAATGATCATTGTTCCTTTTAATCTGTTTAAGTACACACTGACTTCCATGATCGTGTTTTTTATTTATAAAAGGATCCGTGTGATTTTAAAAGGCGACTGAAAATAATATGCTGAAATAAAGGGAAGACAATCAGGGCTGAGGCTTTGATTGTTTTCCTTTTGGTGAGAAAGGAGAAAAACTTGTCAGCCTCAGACAGGATGACAGGATTCTATGTAAATATATGGTTAAAACAAAAAAGGCATATTTTCATCTTCCCGGTTTGTTTGAGTTTTATGATCTGTATGGTGTGTTTCTGCCATTATTTCGCGGACACAGAGAATATTTTTACGATTGGTGTGACATAGGCTCTGTATACGGAGCTCCGGCAGATTGTACCTGGGGCGGCGGCCGTGTAGAAGAAGGAGATCATTCTCCCCAGGAGGTTCTGGACTTAATGCGGAAACATGGGATCTCAGCCCGTCTGACCTTCAGTAACTCTTTGCTTCGGCAGGAGCATCTTTCGGATAAAAAATGCAACGCCCTCTGCGGCCTGTTTGAACAAAACGGAAAAAATGGAGTGATCCTTCACTCAGATCTGCTGCTGGAATATCTGAAAATAAATTATCCGGGACTTTATTTTGTTTCCTCCACCACAAAGGTGCTTACTGATTTCCAGGATTTTGTGAAAGAAATAAACAGGGAGGATTTCCTCTATGCGGTACCGGATTTTCGATTGAATAAGGTTTTTGATAAATGGGATACTCTGTCGGAAAAACAGAAAGATAAAGTGGAATTTTTATGCAACGAATGCTGCTGGTTTGGATGCAGAGACAGAAAACATTGTTATGAGGCTGTCAGCAGTAAAAATCTTGGGGAGGACAGCCAGGAGCATTACTGTACGGCTCCTGATGCAGGAAACGGTTACCGTTTTTCCAAGGCAATGGAAAACCCCGGGTTTATCAGCATCAATGATATAAAAAATGTTTACCTGCCGGCGGGATTCTCTAATTTTAAGATAGAGGGACGTGGACTTGGAAGTGCATTGATCCTGGAATTTTTGCTTTATTATATGACAAAACCAGAGTATCATATTCATGTCAGAGAAGAAATTTATTTAGATAATATGCTGGACTTATTTTAAGGTATCTGGGCTAAAAGGTCATAATATCAGTTTTTATAAATTTAAAGGAGAAGATTATCTATGGGAAAGATACATCATGTAGAAAAGCTTACGGACAATCGTTTTGTCAATCTGTATCATGTCAGCGCTACCAGCGTCCATAATACGCCGGTATCTTATTTTGTGGCGTCCAGAGCAAAAGCGGTCAGTGAAATGAAGCTGAAAACAGGAAAAAACAACCCGGACGGAGTTATTATCTACAGTCTGTACGGAGAGAAAAAAGACAAGGTGGTGCTGATCCGTCAGTACCGATATACCCTTGGAGGATATGTATATGAATTTCCGGCAGGTCTGGTGGAGCCGGGAGAAGATTTTCACGAAGGAGCCATCCGGGAAATGTATGAAGAGACAGGACTTACTTTTATGCCTCTTCATGTGGATCCTGCCTTTGAAAAGCCGTATTTTACTACCGTAGGACTTACAGATGAATCCTGCGCCACTGTTTACGGCTATGCGGACGGAGAGATAAGCAAGGCCGCTCAGGAGGACAGTGAGGAGATAGAGGTGGTTCTGGCAGACAGAGAAGAGGTAAGGCGTATTTTGAAGGAAGAACGTGTGGCTATCATGTGCGCTTATATGCTGATGCATTTTCTGAAGGATGAAGAGCCCTTTGGATTTCTGAATGAGGAAATATAGCTTGACAAATACGAGAAAAACATGCTATAGTTTTTATGGTTATAAAAGCTATAGTGTGTTACTCTTCAGGAGGCATTAACTATACATAACGAGAAGTGTTTATGTGTAGTAGTGTCTTTTTTTGTACAAAAAACCGGTTGAAACAGGATACAGCTGCGTATACTCACTTCTTAGATGATAATAAAAATAAGAAGGAGTAGAGTAAGAATGAAAGACAAAATTTTCAGTGTGCTTCAGCGTATAGGACGAAGCTTTATGCTTCCTATCGCCATTCTTCCGGTAGCAGGTCTTCTGCTGGGTATCGGAAGTTCATTTACTAACGCAACCACTATTGAAACTTATGGATTAACAAAAATTCTGG
This sequence comes from uncultured Blautia sp., assembly GCA_900551465.1. Taxonomy (GTDB): domain Bacteria; phylum Bacillota; class Clostridia; order Lachnospirales; family Lachnospiraceae; genus Blautia_A. Next base: position 3,118 of record URWL01000029.1, read on the forward strand.
GAGACGGAACCATCCTCCACTATCTTCTCATGATCATGAATAAGGTAGGAAGCGCTGTTTTTGACAACCTGCCTTTGATTTTTGCAGTGGGTGTTGCCATTGGTATGGCAAAAAAAGAAAAAGAGGTTTCCGCTCTTTCTGCAGTAATTGCCTATTTTGTTATGAATACAGCAATCAACGCCATGCTGATCAACAACGGACTGATTCTTGAAAACGGAGAGATTGCAGAAACTGTCCTTGAGGGAACCATTACTTCTGTCTGCGGTATTCAGTCTCTTCAGATGGGTGTATTTGGAGGAATTATTGTAGGCCTTGGAGTGGCGGCTCTTCATAACCGTTTTTACAGGATTCAGCTTCCAAATGCTTTGTCTTTCTTTGGGGGCACCAGATTTGTACCGATCATTTCAACAATCGTATATATGTTTGTGGGGATTCTTATGTATTTTGTATGGCCGGCAGTTCAGAATGGCATTTATGCTCTGGGCGGGCTTGTAACAGGCTCCGGTTATGCAGGAACTCTGGTCTTTGGTCTCATTAAAAGAGCGCTGATTCCATTTGGTCTGCATCATGTATTTTATATGCCGTTCTGGCAGACTGCTGTAGGCGGTACCATGGAGGTTGCAGGCCAGATGGTACAGGGCGGACAGAATATCTTTTTTGCACAGCTGGCTGATTCCGCCAATATCGCACATTTCAGTGCAGATGCCACAAGATATTTTTCCGGAGAGTTTATTTTCATGATCTTTGGTCTTCCAGGAGCAGCGCTGGCTATGTATCAGTGCGCGAAACCTGAGAAGAAAAAAGCGGCAGGCGGTCTTCTTCTTTCAGCGGCTCTGGCATGTATGGCCACAGGTATCACTGAGCCTTTGGAATTTTCTTTCCTGTTTGTAGCGCCGGCTCTTTTTGCAGTACAGGTGATTCTTGCAGGATCGGCTTATATGATCGCCCATATGCTGAATGTTGCCGTAGGTCTTACTTTTTCCGGCGGATTTCTTGACTTTTTTCTGTTTGGTATCCTTCAGGGAAATGAAAAGACCAGCTGGCTTCGAGTGATCCCTGTAGGTATTATTTACTTCTTTTTATACTATTTTATTTTTAAATTCATGATCCGGAAATTTAACTTTAAGACTCCCGGACGCGAAGAGGATGATGTAGAAACAAAGCTTTATACAAAGGCAGATGTGAATGCCAGAAAAGCTGCAGCCGGAGAGGTACAGGCTTCAGACAGCGAGGATCCGGTCAGTGAGGCGATTACCAGAGGTCTTGGCGGCAAAAAGAATATCAGTGATGTGGACTGCTGTGCAACAAGGCTTCGCTGTACGGTCCACGATGCTTCCAGGGTCAATGACAGCATTCTGAAAGCGACAGGAGCTTCCGGCATAGTCCATAAGGGAAATGGAGTGCAGGTTATTTACGGACCAAATGTAACGGTGATCAAATCCAATCTGGAGGATTATCTGGAAAAAGCTCCGAATACCTATGCAGAAGCAGAGGAAGCAGGAGAAGCAAAGCAGGAAGAAACTGAGAATACAGAAACAGAGAAGAAAGTAGTAAAACGAATTGTGATCTCCAGCCCCGTGACCGGAAAGGCGGCAGACCTGGGAACGGCTCCTGACGAAGCGTTTGCGCAGAGGATGATGGGCGACGGCGCTGTGGTAACTCCTGAGGAAGCCTTTGTATATGCTCCTGAGGATGGAGAGGTTGCTTTTGTATTTGACACAAAGCATGCTGTTGGATATATGACAGATTCCGGGGTCAGCCTTCTGATCCATGTAGGAATCGACACAGTAAAATTAAATGGAGAGGGATTTGAGGTTCTGGTGGAAAATGGACAGAAGGTAAAAAAAGGTCAGCCTATGCTGAAGCTTGATCTGGATTATCTGAAAGCCAATGCGCCGTCTCTGGCGACGCCGGTTCTCTGTACGGAACTTGGAGACGATCAGAGGATCCGTCTTCTGAAAGAGGGACCGGTGAAAGCAGGAGAGCCGCTGTTTGAGGTGGAAGTGCTGAACTAGAGCTGAATGGGGAAGGATACGGATGGTGTACAGGATAGTAAAGGTTTTAAATCATAATACATTTATTGGGATCCGAAGTAAGGATAAATGTAAATGTCTGATTATGGGAAAAGGAATTGCTTTTGGAAGAAAGGTGAGCGAAAGTGTTTCTGTGGGAGAGGATGCAAAAGTATACACGCTGACGGAGCTTACAGAGAGAGGACCGGCGGAAGAGATCATCCGGTCTGTTCCTCCGGAATGTCTGGAACTTGCCGGAGAAATTCTTGACCATGCAGAAAAAGTATTCGGCCGGATCGACCGTTCCATTTTGTTTCCTATGGCAGATCATCTTGCCTTTGCTGTACAGCGTATCCGGAACCGGGAACAGATCAGCAATCCTCTTACAGAGGACATACGGATCCTGTTCCACCAGGAGTATAAGGTTGCCCAGTGTACCAAACAGCTTCTCAGAGAACGGCTTCATGTGGAAATTGATGAGCATGAGATCGGATATATCGCCCTTCATGTCCATGCGGCCATTGAGGATCAGAAGGTTTCTCAGGCCATGCAGCTGACCAGGGCAGTCAGGGACTGTATTTCCATGGTAGAAAAGCAGACGGGAACCACCATTGACGTAATGTCCCTTTCCTATAACCGCCTGATGAACCATATCCGTTATATGGTGGCCCGCGCTATTGAAGGAGAAAAACTGAAGGTCAATATGAACGATTATATTTCCATCCGGTTTCCAAAAGCCTTTGAGATGGCAGTCCAGGTGTGTGAAGAAATGGAAAAAAATCTGAAAATCTGTCTGCATGATGTGGAGATCGGGTATCTTGCCATGCATCTGGAACGTGTAATGGATACGGAGCGGAAAGAAGATACACAGGAGACTTTTTAAAATAGTATGGTAAATTATATCAAGATGATGTAAAATAAAACAAAAACAATATGGAGGTATATTATGAAATCATTTGAGTACACAATTAAAGATGAACTGGGAATCCACGCAAGACCGGCAGGACTTCTTGCAAAAGAGGCTAAAAAATACAGCTCTGTATGTATGATCGAAAAAGGGGGCAAAAGTGTAAAACTTTCTCAGCTTATGATGCTGATGTCTCTTGGCGCTAAACAGGGAGATCTCGTTAAGGTAACTGCAGAGGGCGAGGATGAGGATACTGCTATCGCAGAACTGGAGAAATTCTTTAACGAAAATCTCTAATCAGAAAATAGGTTACTGTTCGCACGGCACTGTCCCGTAAGGTGTGAACAGTAACGAAAATATAAAAGCAACAGGTCAGGGAGGAAAAAAGTATGCAAAGTTTCCAGGGAAAATCCGTATATAAAGGAATTGTAATGGGACCGGTAGTTGTTCTGAAAAAGAACGATTATCAGGTGAAAAGATCCAGGATCGAAGATGCTGATGCTGAGACCGGACGGGTTCAGGAAGCGGTAAAGCGTTCACAGGAACAGCTTCAGAAGCTTTATGACAAGGCGCTGAAAGAAGTCGGAGAGGCAAGTGCAGCTATTTTTGAAGTACATCAGATGATGCTGGAAGATGAGGATTATCTGGAGGCTATTCAGAATATGATCCAGACAGAAATGGTAAATGCAGAGTATGCGGTTGCAGTGACAGGAGATAACTTCTCCCAGATGTTTGCATCTATGGATGATGATTATATGAAAGCACGCGCAGCCGATATTAAGGATATTTCAGAACGTCTGGTACGTAATCTGAGCGGACAGGAGGATGCAGACTTAAGCGATATCGATCCTTCGATTATTGTAGCGGATGATCTGAGTCCAAGTGAAACTGTCCAGATGGACAAGGAAAAGATCCTTGCATTTGTCACGGTTCACGGTTCTACAAATTCTCATACTGCAATCCTTGCCCGTATGATGAATATCCCGGCTCTGATCGGAGTTCCTCTTGATCTCAATGAGCTGAAAAACGGCACAACAGCAGTGGTAGACGGATTTACCGGCCGGGTGACCTTTGATCCGGACGAAGAAACTCAGACAGCCACACTTAAAAGAGTTCAGGAAGAAAAAGAGAAGCTTGCGCTTCTGCAGGAACTGAAAGGGAAAGAAAATATTACACTTGACGGTAAAAAGATCAATATTTATGCAAATATCGGAAGTGTCGGTGATATCGGTTATGTTCTGGAAAATGATGCAGGCGGTATCGGACTTTTCAGAAGCGAATTCCTGTATTTAGGAAGAAATGATTTTCCTACAGAGGAAGAACAGTTCCAGGCATATAAGCAGGCGGTACAGACTATGGCCGGTAAGAAAGTTATCATCCGTACCCTTGATATCGGAGCAGACAAGCAGGTGGATTACTTTAATCTTGGAAATGAAGATAATCCGGCACTGGGGTATCGTGCGATCCGTATCTGCCTGAAGCAGCCTGATATTTTTAAGACTCAGCTGAGAGCTCTTTTCCGTGCAGCTGTATATGGCAACCTTTCTATTATGTATCCCATGATCACTTCTGTTGAGGAAGTGGAAAAAATCTATGAGATAGTAAAAGAAGTTGAGATCGAACTGAAGGCTCAGGAGATCCAGTATAAAATTCCGGAGCAGGGAATTATGATCGAGACTCCGGCGGCTGTTATGATCAGCGACCGCCTGGCTGAGATGGTAGATTTTTTCAGTATCGGAACAAATGACCTGACTCAGTATACGCTGGCCATCGACCGTCAGAACGAAAAACTGGATGATTTTTACAATCCGCATCATGAAGCAGTTCTGCGGATGATCCAGATGGTTGTAGACAACGCACATAAGTGCGGCAAATGGGCTGGTATCTGTGGGGAGCTGGGAGCTGACCTGACTCTGACAGAGAAATTTGTCCGCATGGGACTGGACGAGCTGTCCGTAGCACCGTCTATGATCCTGAAACTCCGCAAGATTGTCCGTGAAATGAAAGTAGAAGAATAAAGTATTGATCCCCTGTATGCTACTGTCTGAGTTGCAGACGAGTTTAGCATACGGGGGATCGTTTTTTTGCGAAGAAGCGGAAGATCAGAAATTTCCAAGACTTGAACCAGCTTGTGTAACAGAAGAATTTATTCCTGCTTTAGATTTTTAGACAGCTAATTTATAATTGTCTGTTATCTGTTTTTTCTATGTAAGCAGATGGCGCAGGCTGTACTCCGCGTTTCCACTCAATGAAGTTTACAATAAAGAAAACCGCAGCGCTGACAGTACATCCGAAAACGACAGGAAGGATGCCGAATTTGAAGCCGCCGCCGCTTAATACCTGCCAGAAGCAGAAGCCGATGGTTCCGCCAAACAGAGAGAGAATACCGGAATTTTTTGTGGCCTTTGGTACGATGAGACCAAGACCGTAGGCTGCAAAGGGACCGGCGCACCGTATACCGAAAGCGAAGGTATTCATGGTTACAATAGGAACACCAAACATGGCGATCAGCATGGCGATTACTGCGGCAATCACATTGCAGGCTCTTGTGTAGGTGATGATTTTTTTATCAGAAAGCTTTTTCCCGCCGTATTCCAGATAGAGATCGTTCATGATCATGGTTGACATACACAAAAGATTGGAGTCTGCGGAGGACATGGTTGCACAGATGATAGCCGCAGAGATCATTCCTACGATAAATGCCGGAGCATGAGCTGTGGTAACTGCCATCATTGCATTTTTGCCGCCGTCAGCAAGGTCAGGCATAGTTGCAAGAGCTGCAAGACCAAGCAGAGTAGGGAAAATGGACATTGCTGCCATCAGGATCGCAGAAACCCAGGATGCCTGTCTGGCAGTTTTTTCATCTTTGGCAGTCTCGAAACGGGATACCATTTCAGGACCGGCCAGGAAGGTACAGAAATAATTAAAAATGTAGCCGATAATCGTAACCCAGCCTATTTTTGTAAAATCCAGCTGTACCGGAGGAAGTGCTGCGGAGATAGCATCCCAGCCGCCGCATCCGTGGATTACAATAGGAGTTGCAACAGCAAGCCCTACCAATATAATAGCAAACTGTACAAGATCTGAAATCTGATCGGCGATCATTCCGCCAAAAGTGGTATACAGGATAACAACTGCGCCTGCAATGACCAGGGCAACGTTGGTAGGAATACCGGTAAGGCTGGCTACAACACTTCCGGATGCTGCAATCTGTGAGGAAGTTAGGCAAAAAAGAGAAAGAATTCCCAAGACTGCGGTAAAGGTGCTGGAAATTTTTCCGAAACGGCGTCCAACAACCTCAGGGATGGTAACAGCCATAGTCTGGCGGATCTTAGGCGCAAAATAGGCAAGTGGAATCATGGCAGCAGATGCTGCAAGAACATACCAGATTGCACTCATTCCCCAGTCTCCAAAAGCTTTTTGTGCCAGACCGGTTGTGGATCCGCCGCCGATGTTGTTGGCAGAAAGTGAAAAAGCCACCATAAACAACCCCATACGACGGCCTGCCAGCATGTAATCACTGCTGTCTTTGATCTTTAATTTGCCGACAATAAAACCGACTACAAGCATACCTATCAGATATGCCACTACAATAATGATTGCCTGGGTTTGTAAAACCATACTCGATCCTCCTTTTAATTGTTAAAAATAACTAAAAAATATAAATAAATTATAACTTAATTTGTGCTGAAAGTAAAATGATTTTCTGTGAAAATAGAAAAATAGCAGATAAGGCCAGAAAACGAAAATAGCAGAAGCATAAAGAAAATCGACATAACTTGACAGGATTCGTCTTATGAAATACAATGTTTTTTAAACTAAACAAGGATCTCAAAGGAGAACATTGATATGTTATATTCGTTTTATCAGCTGCTCTGGCTGTATATGATTTATTCATTTGCAGGATGGTGCGGAGAGGTAATATTGGCGGCAGTAAAAAGGCACCGTTTTGTAAACAGAGGTGCAGTCAGTGGGCCGGTATGTCCTGTATATGGAGTGGGGGCTGCGGCTGTGGCTGTTTTTCTTCCGGAGCTTCGGGGAAATATTTTCTTTTTGTTCCTGGGAGGAATGGTTCTGAATACCTTTGTGGAATATGTCACCGGTCGTTTGATGGAAATGGCTCTTCACAAAAAATGGTGGGATTACTCGGAAGAACGCTTTAATCTTGGAGGTTATATATGTCTGAAAACCTCTATAATCTGGGGACTTTGTTCAGTTCTCATGATTTTGTTTTTGAATCCGCTGTTTCTGAAGCTTATTTCACTGATCCCTGTATTTTGGGGTGAGATTATTCTGTGGGTGTTCTTTGGACTGCTTGCCGTAGACTTCCTTGGCACAGTTCTGGCAGTTTGGGGACTGAAAAAGAAAAAAGGCCGCATGGATCAGATTGTGGAAGGACTGGGACGCACTTCAAAACTCCTTGAGAATACCATGACCAGAAAACTTCAGGCCCGTATGATAAAAGCATATCCGAATCTGGTCAAAGAAGATAAAGAAGAAGTTTTTGCGGCAGGATGTGGATTTTATAAGCTGGTTTCATTGTTTTTTATCGGTGCTTTTCTTGGAGATGTGACAGAAACTGTTTTCTGCCGTTTTACCATGGGAAGATGGATGAGCCGAAGCAGTGTGGTATTTGGACCTTTCAGTATTGTGTGGGGACTGGGCTGCGCCATACTTACCTGGATTCTTTACAGGTATCGTGAGCAAAGCGACAGACGACTGTTTCTCTGCGGAACGATTCTTGGAGGAGCCTACGAATATATCTGCAGTGTATTTACAGAAATAGTATTTGGCACAGTATTCTGGGATTACAGTAAGATTCCTTTTAATCTGGGCGGCAGGATCAATCTTCTTTACTGCTTTTTCTGGGGATTTGCAGCTATTATATGGATGAAGGTGATTTATCCGTTTCTGGCAAAATGGATTGAGAAGATCCCCATCCGTATCGGAAAACCTCTGTGCATGATCATGGTAATATTTATGAGCGTAAATATCCTGCTTTCCGGATTGGCTCTTGACCGTTATTCCAAGCGTCACGATGGTCTTCCGGCAGAGAGCGGGATAGCAGAGCTGATGGATGACTGGTTCCCGGATCCCTATATGGAGCGAGTATATCCCAATATTAAGTTCAGATAACAGAAAGAGAACTTTTTGTGGCAGCAGTAATCTCCGGAGCAGTTTTTACAGTAAATAATTCCAGCGATTTGGGCAGAAAAGGATTGTTCAGCGGAGAATGGCATAAGACATGCTGAAATAAAAATGATAAATATGAAATTGTATTGTCCGGTGTATAAGCGATAACAGATATATAAGTCATGAAAATAAGAGTGATGCATAATTTTTAATAAGCAAATTTCAAGGCGGCGATTATGGCAGATCAGAAGCTGGATAATCTTTTAAATCTTGCTCTTGATGCAACAGGGGAAGAGCGGGAAAAGTCAATAAATCTCAGTGTGGGAAGTGAAAAAGATTCTCAGATATGGGATGTGATCGTAAAATACAGTGGAGATATAGAGGCATTGTCAGGAGATGGAATCCAGGCAGTGCCTCTTTTGGGTGGATTTGCCGTGGTGTCACTTCCCCGGAACAGGATCCGGGATTTTGCAGGACATCCACAGGTGGAATTTATGGAAC
>URWL01000030.1 GCA_900551465.1 uncultured Blautia sp.
ATCACTTCATCTCCCTTATCGCATTTTTTCCGGCTTTGATCTTGCTTACTAACGGAATCTTGGAGGAACAGATGAACTCACAGGAACGGCATTCCACACAATCCATAACGTTCATATCCTTCATTCCCTGCCAGTTCTGCTCATCCGCATATTTTGCAAAATACAGCGGTGAAAGTTCCATTGGACAGACGTCTACACAGCGTCCGCACTTGATACATTCCATTGGCTGTGTCTGATCAGTGTCAACCACAATGATTCCATTGGAACCCTTCATCATCGGAACGTCCAGATCGGTAAGCTCGAATCCCATCATAGGACCGCCCATTTTGATCTGTACATCATCATCTGTAGTACCGCCGCAATAGTCGATCATTTCTTTTACGCTGGTACCTATCTTCACAATATAATTTCCAGGATTTTTGATCTTTTCACCTGTTACAGTTGCAACACGCTCGATCAGCGGCATACCTGTCCGGATCGCGTCAGAAATTGCTTTGACTGTACTGATATTGCTGACTACAACGCCTACGTCTGCCGGAAGACCTCCACGCGGAACAGTTCTTCCTGTTACACGCTTGATCAGACTCTTTTCTGCACCCTGAGGATATTTTGTTCTGGCTGTAACAACCTCGATGTTGTCGCAGTCTGCAAGCTTCTCCTCCATAAGCGCAATGGCGTCCGGCTTGTTGTCCTCAATTACAATGATGCCCTTTTGTGCATCCACAGTTTTAAGAACTGCCTTTAATCCATAAATGATGTCATCTGCAAACTCCAGAAGAACTCTGTGGTCTGCAGTAAGAAGAGGTTCGCATTCGCAGCCGTTAAGGATAACTGCTTCGATTGGTTTGTTTGGTTTCAGCTTCACTGCTGTCGGGAAACCTGCACCGCCCATACCTACGATACCCGCTTCACGGACAATCTCAATGATCTCATCCGGTGTAAGCTCCTCATAGCCTTTATGCGGTTTTACAGATTCATGCAGAGTATTTTTTCCATCAGATTCAATTACAACAGCCATGACCTCACTGCCTCTGGTGGCATGGAGACGCGGTTCTACCGCAACTACGGTTCCACTGACGCTGGAATGGACAGGCGCACTGATAAAAGCAGAGGCTTCACCAATCTTCTGACCTACTTTAACGGTATCTCCTACCTGCACTACAGGAGATGCCGGGGCACCCAGATGCTGTGACATGGAAATCACAACTGTCTTTGGTTCCGGAAATCTTGCCAGTGCAATATGTTCGCTGAGTTCTTTACGCTCAGATGGATGAACGCCGCCGTAATAACCTGCAAAACGTTCTTCACGCACAGCATTTACATAATTACGGATCACATTAACATTTACTTTGGAATAATCACGAAGCTGAACCGGCTGATTTAAAAATTCTTCCAGACGTCCCTGTTTTTCAAGTCTTCTGTAGATTTTTTCCCATGCGCAGTCTTTATTGCCATCAACCTCACATTTGCCGTCTTTTGCGCCGCCGCACTGTCCGTTCACAAGGCTCTTGGAGCAGTCAACGATAGGGCAGATACCTCCGGTGATATTCAGATAGCACTGTGCACATGCATCACAGCTTTTTTTTGTAAGAGCCATTCCGTGATGTCCGGTATAATTCAGAGAATTGCTGGCTGCATAAACTGGTTTACCAGCAAGATCTGCAACAGTCTGGATACCCAGTCCGCAGGAGATCACGATTACATTTTCTGTTCCCTCCGGAATGATATTCTGAAGTTTCTTTTCTGTCAGAGTCTTGTTGCACAGGAAATCAACCCTGATGCTGCCTGTAACTGTTTTCCCCTGTTCAACAGCAAATTTTTCAAACTCACTACATTCCGGTTCATCCACAGTTTCAAATTCTTTAAAGCATTTGTTGCAGGCAACAATGAACAGGTTGTCTTTATCGGCTAACAATTCTGCCAGTTCATCGTTACTTTTTAACTTGTACTTGGTGTAGTTTTCCAATTGCTCACCTTCCTTATCCATTTGATACACAAACATTTTGCTTCTTTGTTTAAATTATTTTTCCCTCTGCCCGGAAAAATAACAGACAAAGTACTCAGCTTGCATTAATACAATTCAGTATAACATATATTAGCCATATTTTCCAGTTTAAATATAGGCTTTTAGACACAAATATACATTATAAACAAAAATAACCTTTTCCTCATTCTTCTCTTTTCAGTCTCGGAAGATTCCATCTGAAATGTGCTGCCAGATAACGTATCAGGATCACTACAGCAGAGGCTCCCACCATTGCAGCTACCGTGCCAAAACTGCGGTACAGGTAAACACAGGAAAAAGCGCCCACAATAGATGCGCAGGCATAAATATGCTTTACAAAAATATATGGCGGCACGCCTGCCATCATATCTCTCAAAAGCCCTCCGCCTACTCCGGTAATGGTTCCCAGAAATACCAGAAGAAAGGTATTGTCCACATATCCGTGTCGAATCCCTGTATGAACGCCAACCACTGTAAAAATCCCCAGGCCTATGGTATCCATGATCAGCATAAAACGATCATAAATCTCCCTGAAGTGTCCTTCCAGAAGCTCTTTTTTCAGATACAGCACTCCAAAAACCACGCATGAAGTCAGTGTCGCTACAATAGTGTATACCGGTTTCTGGAACATTCCCGGAGGAATGATGCCAAGAACAATGTCACGGATCATACCACCGCCAACTGAAGTAACTACTCCAAGAACACAGACACCAAAAATATCCATTCTTCTCCCCACGCCTACCATAGCGCCGGAAGCCGCAAAAGCAATGGTTCCTATGATTTCCATAATAAATGTAATAATTTCCTGCATAACCCAAAACTCCCCTAAATATTTTTCTAAATTTTTCAGCTGTATTTTCACTGTCCGGAACCCATATTTTTCCGAATCCTCCAATAATAAACAAATCCTGTTACGTCTGCCAGAATCCAGCCCACAGGAATCGCCCACCAAATGGCATTCACCCCAAACTGCGGCATCGGAGCCAGAAGATAAGCAAGCGCCACCCTGGTTCCCAGTGAAATAACCGTCAGAACCAGCGACATTACAGGTTTCTCCACCCCTCTGTATAATCCATACAAAAGAAACAGACATCCGATTCCCCAGTAAAAAACTCCTTCAATATGAAGATAATTTACCCCTGCATTTACAATAGCAGGCTGCGGATCCGTCAGAAAAATTTCTACCAGAGGCGCGGCAAAGATCCATACGATCACAGATATGACAAGACAGAAGCTCACGGAAACTTTTACTGCCATTCCGGAGGCTTTTCTGATTCTCTCATATTTTCTGGCTCCGTAATTCTGAGAAACAAAAAGAGAAAAGGCATTTCCAAATTCCTGCGCGGGCATATATGCCAGAGTATCAATCTTTACGGCAACTGCAAATGCAGCCATGATCACCGTTCCAAAACTGTTCACCAGTCCCTGGATCATCAGGATTCCAAAATTCATTACCGACTGCTGGGCACAGGTAAGAACAGAATACTGCATGACACGGTTCAAAATAGATTTTTCCATACGCATATACTGCTTTTCTATTCTAAGAACCGGAACCCTCCACAAAGTATAAACAGCAATTCCAATCCCGGCTGCCATCTGTGCGATCACTGTTGCCGCAGCCGCACCTTCCACCCCTTTTCCAAGTCCGGCTACAAACCAGAGATCCAGGATAATATTTAAAACAGAAGACACAGCCAGAAACCACAAAGGAACGACAGAATTTCCCACTGCCCGGAGCAGACATGCAAAAAAATTATATAAAAAAACAAACAGGATCCCTGAAAAAATGATCCGTATATATTGATACATCAGAGGATAAACTTCCTCCGGTATCTGCAGAAGTTTCAGTATTGGCCTTGTCCAAATAAATACTGCTGCATTCATGACAATTGTAACAATTCCAACAAATACAAAAGACACCCATATGCTTTTTTTCAATTCCTGCTGATTGCCCGCCCCATAAGCAATAGAAAAAACAGCGCCGCTTCCCATGCAAAGACCAATGATCACTGAGGTCAGAAATGTCATCAACGTATAAGCCGAGCCTACCGCCGCCAGAGCCTCTGCTCCCAGAAATCTTCCGACTACCATGGTGTCTGCAATATTATAGACCTGCTGCAGAAGGTTTCCCAATATCATAGGAAGCGCAAAAATCAGCATGGTCTTCAGGATTTTCCCCTCGGTAAGATTTTTTTCCGCGTTTACAGTTTTTCTCATTTTCATAAAATTCTCCTTATTCCAGAAAATTATAAATCTTTTTTTTTGTAAAATCAACTATAAGGAACTGTTCTTTTTGTATATAAAAAGCAGGATACCTTCCTGATTTAGAGGAAGCATATCCTGCATGTTTTCCAGTAAAAACTCTTCAATTTTTAACGTTCTCTTTTATGTCGCTCCATAAGCAGTAAAATAAACATAACAAACCATATCACCCAGGCCAACAGACAGCCTGTTCCTGGATATTGAATATCTATGATTATTCCAACAGCAAACGGAAGCGCCATTAATAATATTCTTTTTCCATAAGCCTGGCACATGCTTTTTTCATCATGTTTTTTTCGCTCATCTTCCGGTTTCATATTATAACCAGATAAGAATTTTGCCGCTTTTCCATCTGATCTATAAAACCATATTCCAGATAAAAGCATGATTACTGACATTAATAAATCAAAAAAAATGTAAAACATGGCAGTCCTCCTTCCTCGAATCCGATGTTGGCTTCATTATACTCCCTCTCATGATAAAAGTATATCTAAAGCTTATTTTTAATAACAAAAAACCAGAAACATCTTTTAAAGATATCTCTGGTTCTCATATAGCAGGGGATGAGAGAATCGAACTCCCACCAAAGGTTTTGGAGACCCCTATCATACCATTTGACCAATCCCCTTTGCGATTACTTTATGAATTATACATGCAAAAGGAACAATTGTCAATAGCAGAATCATTTTTTGTTTTATTTTTTACTGTCTAATCAGTATACTCCAGCTGTTTCGATAAACTCCCCCGCTTTCCAGCGCTATCAGACCAGGCTGCTGTACAATATCTTCTACAATATCTTTTCTGGAAGGAAGAGAACTCCATGGTTCTATACATACATAATTCGGAGTTTTCAATGGTCTGTGCCAGATTCCCAAATAATCCATATCAGGAAAACTGATCACGATTTCCCTATCTCCTTTTTCGCTGTTCAGCTTTACTTCCCGCGGTACTTTTTTCAGAATAATCGCATCATGATCAAACAAATCATGTCTTAAATTAAGATATCGCTTTTCTGTTAGTTCCAGAAATTCATCTCCTTCCAAAACAAAGCAGTCTTCCGACATTTTTACCCTTTTTGGTGACGCATTTACACCAAAATCAATACGGTAATCTTCAAATTCTGCTCCCTGATCTACTGGTACTATGAATCCTGGGTGTCCACCTATTCCAAAATACATCGTCTTTTCATCTTTATTTTTCACCTGATAAGCAATCTCCAGCCTTTCCCCGACAAGAGTCCAGGTTATTTCCAGACTGAAAAGAAAAGGATACTGTATCAGTGTTTCTTCTGATGCATCCAGTTTCAATGTCAGACTTTCTTTCGTCTTTGACACAAGCTTCATCTCTGAGGTTGGAAGAAATCCATGAATATCCATATGATATCTTTTTCCCTGAAACTGATAACTTTTTTCAGTCATCCTTCCTATATAAGGAAAAAGGTTCGGTGCTCTGTCTTCCCAGATTTCTTTATCTCCCTGCCAGATATATTCCTGACCATCTGAATCACACATGGACCGGAGTTCTCCCCCTCTGGATGATATTTTTACTGCCAGTATGGAATTTGAAATTTCATAATTCATATTTCATCCTCTTTTTTATATTACAAAATTATATTTTTCCATGTATTTTTCCTTTTTTCACAGCCACTGCAATGGAAAGCTCCGGGGTATAATACGGAATCAGAGTAGCCTGAATCGCATGATAGAGATCCGGTTTGCCTGGCCATACCGTTCCGTTTGGATCATTATTCCGATCCATCTGATGGAACCAGGAGCCGTTTTTGTGATCCAAAACTTTCCTGTCCAGATACTCAACAAACTCTGAATACTCATCTGCATATTTCTGTTTCCCCGTAACACGGAAAAGGACTGCTGCTGTATTGACAGCCTCTGCAAGAACCCAATGCATTCTGTCATGAACGATAGGCTTTCCATCCCATCCTGTAGTATAAACAATACCTGCAGCACCATCTGCATCCCATCCATCTTCAATAGCTCTGTTAAAAAGATTTTCAGCTGCTGTTATATACGGGACTGCTCTGTCTTTCTCATCTTTGAAAGAAGAAAGTGCCCATTGTACAATCAAACGAGCCCATTCAAGTCCGTGACCCGGAGTTGCTCCATATGGTTTAAACTGATCATCCGGGTGATCTTTGTTACATTCCAGATCCGGCTCCCAATCACTTGTATAGTGTTCCGGAATTCTCCATTCATTACTCTCCGCCCATCCTATAACATGATTTATAATCCTTCCACATCTCATACGATATGTTTCATTACCTGTTACATCTGCTGCAGCCAAAAAAGCTTCAACTGTATGCATATTTGCATTAAGCCCTCTGTATGGGTCTTTGACTGTAAATTCTGTATTCCATGTGTCACAGGATAATCCTTCTTCTTCATCCCAAAAATAACGATCATAGGTTTCCAAAGCCATATCCAACAGTTCTTTTCCTCTCGGATGACCTGCAAGAACTGCCCCTGATCCTGCAAGAATCACAAATGCATGTGCATAGCAAAGCTTATTTTTTGAATGTCCTCCATCTTCTGTCAGCGCAGAATACCATCCACCATTTTCCTTATCTCGTGCAGCGCCTAAAAGACCATTTACAGCTGAATCGATTAATCTGTCACTGTCTTTGCAGCCCAAATATTTTCCGATAGTATATACATGTGTCATTCTGCTTGTTGCATAAGTTTCTCTGTTATATGATTTCCATGGAGTACCATCATCCCCAAGATAATAGCATGTTCCATCCGGTGCCGGAAACTGGCGCCCAAAATGCAGGAGATTTTCTCGAATCTCTCTCATAAATATTTTATTTTCCTCTGTATCTATCTGATATTTTTTTTCCATTGCATCTGCCCTCTGTCTCTCTATTTAAGAAAAAACACCTCCGAAGAATATCGATTCAACGCGATAGTCCCCGGAGGCAGTTATCATTTATCACTTCACATCTTCTGCTTTAATTACAGAAACACCTGTATCTGTCACTTCACCTCCAAGATCCTCTCCATTAATTGCTTTTACTGCTGCTTTAACGCCTTCTGCGCCCATTACATCTGGATTCTGTGCCATCGTACACACAAGATATCCGTCTTTAACCAGATTCAGGATTGTATCAGATTTATCAAATCCTACTCCAAGAACACTGTCACTTCCAGATGCCTTGATTGCATTTCCTGTACCAACTGTACAGCCTTCATTTGTTCCAAAAATACCAACAACACCCTGAGTGATGTAGTTTTCTGCAATAGACTGAGATTTTGCTGCATCACCTTCACTGTACTGTGTTTCAAGAACCTCAAAATCTGTATCCTCAAATACACTTCTGAAGCCTGCTTCACGATCAAGCGTAGACTGAGATGCTGCATTGGTATTAATAATGCCAATAGAACCGGATGTTACGCCTTTATCCTCCAGTGCTTTTTTCAGTTCTTCTCCGGCTTTTTCTCCGCCTGCCTTATTATCTGTAGAAAAAGTAGCTTCTGCTTCCACATTTGCAGGAGAGTCAACATAAACAATCTTGATACCTGCTGCTTCAGCCTCTTTCAAAGACCCTGAAATAGCATCCGGTCCATTTGCAGCTACAATAATAGCCTGATAGCCGCCTGCAATTGCATTGTTTACACATTCAATCTGCTGTGCATCATCTTTTGTGTTCGGAGCCATATAATCAACAGTGACCTCTTCTTTTTTTGCTTCTTCCTGTGCGCCTTCATTTAAGGTTACCCAATGCTGATCAATAGA
Organism: uncultured Blautia sp.; assembly: GCA_900551465.1. Lineage (GTDB taxonomy): Bacteria > Bacillota > Clostridia > Lachnospirales > Lachnospiraceae > Blautia_A. Next base: position 8,018 of record URWL01000030.1, read on the forward strand.
GTCCATTGTGATCAGAGCAATTTTTTCCCCTTTTGCAAATACACTTGTTGCACCTGTAAAGCATCCTGCTGCTACGGCCATACTGCAAAGTACTGCTAACACCTTTTTCTTCATTTTAAAATCCTCCTTTTTTTACATTATATAGTTTTTTATATTACATATCGTACCCCTACGATGTAACATACCTGTTTTACAACCTGAAATCTTACTTTTTGTGTGCTCTCAGTTCAGAAAGAAGAACTGCACCAACAACAATAACACCAATTACAATTCGCTGCATGCCAACCTGTGCACCAATCATATTCAGTCCGTTTTCCAGCGTCTGCCATAATCCCGCACCTGCAAATGTCCCCAAAAGGATACCAGCGCCTCCAAGAGGAGAAACACCACCGATAACACCAGATGCGACACCATACATTTCATACATATTTCCCGCTTCCATGTTTCCCATGCCAGCCTGTGCACAAAGAATCAGACCTACGATCCAGCAGCAAACTGCACTGACCACATACACCTTAATAGTTGTTTTTACAACATCTACTCCGGAAAGACGGGCTGCATCTACATTTGATCCTACCGCATATATATGTCTTCCTGTAAATGTCTTGGACATAATAAAGAAAAAGATAAGGAATACGATCAATGCAATCCAGAAAGTATTGTATACTCCAAAGGTCTTCCCATAATAAAAAATATTGGAGAATCTGTCAGCCGCCTCTTTACCAATTCCTGTTGCAAGAGCATCTGTATTTCTGTTCCCATTTACCATATAGGAGATTCCTCGTCCTACAAACATGGTTCCAAGTGTTGCAATAAATGGAGGGAGTTTAAACTTTCCAACCAGTACGCCGCTGATTACGCCAAGTGCCAGACAGCATACCAGAGCAATCAGACATGCCAATACTGGCGTCATACCTTTTGTCATCAGTGTTGCAGAAATCATTGCACTGACTGCAACTACAGAACCAATAGAAAGATCCACATTTCCAGTGATCATAACATAACTCTGAGCAACACCAACAAGTAAATATTTTGACATAGATCTAAGAAGATTTATAATGTTTTGTCCGGAAAACACTGAAGGATTGATGATACCGAATACAATATAAATAATGATCAGTCCTGCAAAAGCTGTAAGAGCAGCTCCCATTCCCCGGATAGATAAGAATTTTTTTAATGCTGTCTGTTCTTTTCTGTTCATTTTATTCCCCTTCACTGTCTGAAATATTTTTGTTTTTAAAAGCTGTCGCCATTTTCAAAATGCTATCCTGAGTAGCCTCTGCTGCAGTAAGCTCTCCGGTTATCCTGCCGTCACACATAACAATAATCCTGTCTGCCAGTCCCATAACTTCTGGCATTTCGGACGAAACAAACATTACGGCAATTCCCTGCTTTTTCAACTGGTTCATCAGATTATATATCTCAACCTTAGCACCAACATCAATTCCCCTGGTAGGTTCATCAAAAATGACAACCCTGGAATTTCTAGCAAGCCATTTGCCAACTACTACTTTCTGCTGATTTCCGCCAGAAAGATTACCAGAATCAATCTCAACATTAGGAGTCTTAATCTGAAAATCTTTTACAATCTTTTCACACAGCTTCTCTTCTTTTGATGAATTTACAATTCCATGTTTCCCGATCAGATCAAGATTGGGCAGCGCCATATTATGACGTATACTCAGTTTCGTGCAGAGACCATCTTTCTTCCTGTCTTCCGGAGCTAGTACAACACCATTTCGGATGGCATCCCGTGGACAGTTGATTTTAACCTCCTTGCCATCTACATAAATCTCACCGCTTTCCTTAGGATCCACTCCAAAGATTGCTCTGGTGGTCTCGGTTCTTCCAGCACCCATCAGTCCTGCAAAACCCACGATTTCTCCTTCATAGACAGAAAAATTAATATCACGGACCATTTTTCCCGCATTCAGGTTGCGAACCTCAAATACTTTTTTTCCCTTTTCACACTGAACTCGTGGAAATTTCTCCTTAATTTCACGTCCAACCATATAAGAAATCATCTTATCCATAGTAAGCTCTTTAAAATCACCGGACATAATATACTGACCATCTCGCATAATAGTAACTCTGTCTACAATATGCTGAAATTCTTCCAGTCTGTGGGATATGTATACTATACCATGTCCTTCTTTTTTTAATTTTCGAATAATTCGGAATAATTCATCTATTTCTTTAGAAGTAAGCGCTGATGTCGGCTCATCCATAATCAGTATTTTTGCATTGATTGAAAGTGCCTTGGCAATCTCTACCATCTGCTGTTTAGAAACCGGAAGATCACCTACACTCTCCCATGGTTTAATATTAATTCCCAATTCATCCAGAATCTTCTGCGCCTCTGCTTCCATTGTTCTGTTATCAATGCAGAACTTTCCTCTCAATTCACGTCCAAGATAAATATTCTCTGCAACCGAAAGATGTTTACACATATTCAGTTCCTGATGGATGATTGCAACTCCAAGCTGCTGTGCCTTTTTAGGATTCAAATCCTCACATACATTTCCATTGATCTTAACAGTTCCACTATCCTTAGTGTAAACTCCACTGAGGATTTTCATTAAAGTCGATTTGCCGGCACCGTTTTCACCAATCAGAGCCATTACCTCTCCAGAACGAAGTTCAAAGTTAACATGATCAAGTGCCTTAACACCTGGAAAGCGTTTACAGATATCTGTCATTGATACTATCACTTCATTCATTAACTATCCTCCAAACTGCTCTTTTTAGTAAAACATTCTAATTAGTAAATTTAATTTACTAAAATAGTAGCATGTATTGTATTTTTCGTCAATACTTTCTTGTGACTTTAATTGTTTTTTATCAGTATTGCACAAATTCAATCCGAAAAATATGTATAATATCCTGTTTTTCTTTCCAATCTGCAGCCCAGAAATTAAAGTTTTTTCTTATATATATTGAATGATGCTCTGCACCTGCTGCAATGATTCTACTAGCCCTGCCGAAACAAGAGAGTGAAGCGCTGCTCCAAAAGCTGCTTCTTCCTGACATTTTGGAATACTCAGCTTCATTCCAAACATTTTTTCCGCCAATTCCTGCATAAGGCTATTTCTGCGAATTCCATTTCCTGATCCGACAAGATTAATTGCTTTATCTCCTGTCATCTGGCACATTTCCTGATACATACCATAAAGTTCCTTCAGAATTCCCCAAAGCATTCCTACAGTCATGGAACCAGGCGTAAAATTTTCTATGCCAATATTTGAAATGCTTCCTCTCTCTGTCGGATCTGTTCTTGTTCCAGAAAAAGTAGTTCGAATCTTCCACACACTTTCAAGTCCTGCTTTTTCCATATAGGCTCTGGCCTGTTTTTCCATAATTTCATACAGAGAATTCTCCACAGGATTTTTTCCTGGCATTTCTGATATCTGACGATAAAACTGTTCCAGCATGGCATAAGCACGCCCGCCACAAAGACTGGAACCCGCCAGGATATAAGAATCTTTTGTACATGGACGAAGTTCAATAGATCCTTCTGTTCCGTAAAATGTCCCTGTTCCATAGGACACCTGACT
>URWL01000031.1 GCA_900551465.1 uncultured Blautia sp.
TACATTGATATTCTTTAAGAGAAAAAGGATCACAGCCGTATGATCAGTACTGGTATCGGCGGATTGTTGGGGCGATTATAATAGTCGCTGCGGATTACCAGATATTTTTTGGAGTCAAGGTCTTTCAGCCAGGAAAGAACCTGATTTCTTTCATGAAAACCGGAATCTCCGCCACTGTAGATGCACAGAGAAATCATACCTCCTTTTTTCAGTAAAGTAAGGGACTGTGTAAGAGCCTGTATACTGGATTCTCCTTTGGTGGCTTTTTTGTGGTCACCGCCAGGGAGATAGCCAAGATTAAAGACAATACAGCTTATGGAATCAGATTCTGCATAGCGGTTCATGTTTATATGAGATTCCAGGAGAAGTGTATAATTATCAGGAGCGCCTGCATCGGACAGGCGCTTTTTTGTATGGATAAGAGCCTGTTCCTGGATGTCAAAAGCAGTCACATGTCCATCTTCTCCACATAAAGTGCTGAGAAGAAGCGTATCATTTCCATTTCCCATAGTGGCATCTATGCAAAGATCTCCAGGTTTTACCTGTTCACGTATAAAATGAGCACACCACTCAGTGATTTGATATGAATTCATAAAATCATCTTCCTTTTTAAAAGTTATAGAGATTATTATATCGAATTTTTATGAAAAATGGTGTATAAAAATATAAACACGCAAAAAATCCATTGCAATCACAGAGGCAGATTGGTAGAATAGAAAATGAAACTATAAATTTACAGGAGGAAAACGGAATGTTAAAGGGAAAAACAGTGCTTCTTGGTGTTACCGGAAGTATCGCTGCATATAAGATCGCGTATCTTGCCAGCGCACTGAACAAGCTTCATGCACAGGTTCATGTACTTATGACGGAGAATGCCACGAATTTTATCAATCCCATCACATTTGAATCGCTGACAGGAAATAAATGCCTGGTAGACACCTTTGACAGGAATTTTCAGTTTCAGGTAGAGCATGTGTCTCTTGCCAAGCAGGCAGATGTGGTAATGATCGCTCCGGCAAGCGCTAATGTGATCGGCAAGCTTGCCCATGGTATTGCAGACGATATGCTGACGACTACCGTTATGGCATGTAAATGTAAAAAATATATTTCTCCGGCAATGAATACAAATATGTATGAAAATCCCGTTGTCCAGGATAATCTGAAAATCCTGGAGCATTATGGCTTTGGAGTGATTGATCCGGCAGTGGGATATCTGGCATGCGGAGATACTGGAGCCGGCAAGATGCCGGAGCCGGAAGTACTTCTTCAGTATATCCTCAGAGAAATTGCCCGCGAAAAGGATCTTGCAGGCAAAAAACTTCTTGTAACAGCCGGACCGACTCAGGAGTCCATTGATCCGGTGCGTTATATTACAAACCATTCTTCAGGGAAGATGGGATATGCTGTTGCGCGGGCAGCTATGCTCCGTGGAGCAGAGGTGACGCTTGTAACCGGTCCATGTGCCATAGATCCGCCTCCTTTTATAAAAACAGTACCTGTGATCACTGCGAGAGACATGTTTGAGGCAGTCACATCAGTCAGTGAGGAGCAGGATATTATTATAAAGGCTGCAGCAGTGGCAGATTACCGCCCGACTCATGTTGCAGACGAAAAGATGAAAAAGCATGACAGTGAAATGAACATAGAACTGGAAAAAACAGATGATATTCTGAAATATCTGGGAGAACACAGACGCCCGGAACAGTTTTTATGTGGATTTTCCATGGAAACACAAAATATGATCGGTAATTCCAGGGCCAAGCTTCAGAAGAAGCATCTGGATATGGTGGCAGCCAACAACCTTAAAGTGGCAGGCGCCGGATTCCAGGGAGACACAAATGTGCTGACCCTGATTACACAGAATGAGGAAGTGTCACTTAAGCTGATGAGCAAAGAGGATGCAGCCAATGTCATTCTGGATAAGATTCTCTCTATTTTAAAAGAGAGGGAAGTGTAACCCGTTTACCAGGAAGCGGGCAAATAAAAAATTCCGGCCCGCAGTTCCGCACCGTATTGTATCCCTGAAGAGGGAACGATAACAAGGAGGAAAAAATGAAAACAACAAAGAAATTCACTACGTCACAGCTTACCATGTTAGGGTTGATGTCCGGCATTCTTCTGCTTATGGCATATACTCCTTTGGGGTATTTGAATATCGGTCCCCTGGCCATCTCTTTTAATGTGATCCCGGTTGCTGTCAGCGCCGTTGTTCTGGGACCTACAGGAGGAGCCATTGCAGGAGCTATTTTTGGACTTACCAGTTTTGGACAGTGTATCGGAATCGGCGGTACCAGTGCAATGGGAGCCATGCTTTTTAGCATCAATCCGCTTCTGGCATTTCTCCAGAGATTTCTTCCGAGACTTTTGGATGGATTTTGTATCGGATATATATACCGGTTTATGCGTAAAAAGACAAATGTTTATGTATCCTGTGCAGTGACGGGATTTTTCTCTGCATTTCTTAATACGCTGTTCTTTATGACAGCACTGATTGGAATGTTTGGGAATACCTCATATATTAAAGAAATGATCGGAGGTCAGAATGTGATCCTTTTCTGCTGTGCTTTTGTAGGCATTAATGCGGTCTGTGAAATGATTTCTTCTACCGTGATCACAGGAGCAGTAGGCACAGCCCTTTCCCGGGCGCATCTTCTTCCGGCTGCTCAGGCGATTCCTGTAAAATAAACAGAAGCTTTGCCGAAATTCTATAAACAGAAGTATTAGAAATAACGTTAGGAATGAGAAAATATGATCTTAGCTATTGATATCGGAAACACCAATATTGTTGTGGGCTGTATCGACCGGGAAAAAACCTACTTCGTAGAACGTCTCTCTACGGTACGCACAAAAACAGAGCTGGAATATGCCATTGACCTGAAAACAGTTCTTGATATTTATCATATCAAAAAACAGGATATTGAAGGATGTATTATTTCTTCTGTTGTACCTCAGATTACCAATGTGGCCAAGCTGGCAGCAGAAAAGATTCTGAAAAAAGAGGTTATGGTAGTAGGACCGGGGCTGAAGACCGGCTTGAATATCATGCTGGATAATCCGGGAGAAATGGGGGCGGACCGTGTGGCGGATGCTGTTGCAGCCATGACTTTTTATCCTGTGCCTCTTGTGATCGTAGACATGGGAACTGCCACCACCGTTTCCGTTGTAGACGAAAAGAAGCGTTTTATGGGAGGAATGATCCTTCCGGGAGTGAGGGTATCTCTGGACGCGCTGACAGCAAGAGCTTCCCAGCTCAGCGGAATCAGCATTGAGGAACCAAAAAGACTGATAGGGAGAAATACAGTGGACTGTATGAAAAGCGGTATCCTTTATGGGAATGCCGCTGCAGTGGACGGTATCATAGACAGGATTGAAGAAACTCTGGGACAGAAGGTAACTGTAATCGCTACAGGAGGAATGTCAAAAAAGATCATTCCTCACTGTAAACGAGATATGATCCGGGACCCGGATCTTTTGCTGAAGGGGCTTCTTGTGATTTACGAGAAGAACCGTTCATGAAAATCCTCTGACCATATCCTCCGGAACAGGAGCCAGGAAACACAGCTCTTCTCCGGTGACAGGATGACGAAATTCCAGCTGCAGAGAATGAAGAGGCTGCCTTTGGAAAAAGGTATAATCCGGGCAGTATAGATAATCGGCGGGAAGGGGAAAACCCAGATATCCCATATGGACCCGGATCTGGTGTGTCCTTCCGGTTTCCAGGTGAAGCTCCATGAGAGACATGTTTTTGTGAGAGGCAAGACGGTGATAAAAGGTAACCGCTGCCTCTCCTTTTTCATAGTCTACACATCGTTTGATCACAGAATCTCCAAGCCTTGCAATGGGTGCGGAGATTTTTCCGTCTAAGGGAGGTATGCCTTTTACTACTGCAAGGTAGGTACGGCGTATCTCTCTTTTTTTCATCTGGGAGGAAAGAAGGGCTGCGCTGAAAGGATTTTTTGCAAGAATCAGAGCACCGGAGGTGTCACGGTCCAGCCGGTTGATACAGCGGAAAGGGCAGAAACTTCCCTGCTGCAGGAAATAAAAGGCGGCGCCGTTTGCAAGGGTATTTTCGTAGTTGCCCATGGAGGGATGGACGGGCATTCCGGCCGGTTTGTTTACAACCAGAATATCCTGATCCTCGAAAAGAATATCCAGATTTATGGAGGTTGGAGGGATGTTTTCCGGATCGCCGGTTTCCGGGATATGGATGCGGAGAATGTCCCCATCGGATAGAAGTGTTCTGCCGCCGGCTTTGAGACCGTTTAAAAGGATGGCATCTTTCTGAGCTTTCATGGAGGAAAGGATATTTCTGGAAAAGCCTTTTGTACGCAGAAAATCCAGAATCTGTGTGCCGCTGTGATCTTTTGTAATAGAATAAGTAAGGATTCTGTCCATGGAAATACCTCGTCTTCTGTATTATTTTTCTGACGGCAGTTCCGGTTTGTTTCCGGAGAGTGCTTTTTTGGCCAGTTTACGGTAGCTCCCTGCTGACATGCCGCAGTATTTGCGAAAGCTTTGAGAAAGGTAGCTTTGAGAAGAAAATCCGGTAAGGTGTGCGATATCGGAAATTCCGTAATCGGTGGTCTCCAGAAGCTCCTTGCAGACCTCAATCCTTCTGCGGTTCAGATAGCTGATGGGGGAGATACCGTAATATTTTGTAAACTCATGACTTAGATAATACTTGTTTAAATGGCTGATGGCAGAAAGCTGATCCAGAGTGATGGGTTCGCTGTAGCTGGAATCCAGATAACGTTTAATATCTGCGCATTCCCGGCTGGGCTGCTGGGAAGAGACAACCTCAAAAGCTGAGTCGGTAAGTCTTTTCAGCTGGATGGTAAGGCTTTCCAGCATATTTCTGCAGATGCTTTCATATCCCTCCTGTTTCTGATCCAGTTCCTGAAAAATTGCGTGAAAGTAAAAAAGCAGGTCGGTTTTTTTCTGACGGCAGTTAAAGATCTGAAAATCCTTATGATCGTGAAAAGAAAAACTGATTCCGTCTACCCCTACGGTAAAATAACTGAGAGGAAGGCTGCTGTCGGAAAGCTCCGTATGGCTTAAATGAGGACTGATGATAATGAGATCATCTTTTGCAATGGGAAATACCTCATCCCGAATAAGAAAATTTCCTCTTCCTTCCCGTACATAAAAAAGCTCGGTAAATCCATGGGAGTGGGGGATACTGGACCAGTCGCCCTCGTACCGGGAGGCGGAGGCAGAAACAAGTACCGCATCTACAGATGGGCAGGAACTGGAAGTGAAAAGCAGAGAACGGCTGCTCATAACGGCTCCTTTCTATATGGCAAACGTTAGTGTTTTTGTTTTTGGAATTGTTTTATAAAACTTAATAATTTCATCATATCACAAAAAAAAACATACAGCAAGATTTCTAAAAAACAAAGCAAAAAGACAATTGAATTCACAGGACAGAATCATTATTCTATACTTAGAAAAAGGAAATATTTGTACAGGGAGATTTTTACACAATAGCAATGGAGGTAGAAACATGGCAGAAAAAAGAGGAAGAGTCACAATCCCTACGGACTTGGACGTGATCAAAGAAACGCTTGATATTATGAAGGAATGGGGCGCAGATGCCATCCGCGACTGCGACGGCACAGAATTTCCCCAGGAGCTGAAGGATACCGGTTCCAAAATTTATGCAACCTATTATACAACCCGTAAGGATAACAACTGGGCAAAGGCACATCCGGAAGAAATCCAGCAGATGTATATTATGACTTCCATCCATACGGCAGTGGAAGACAGTCTGGAGATCCACCTTATGGATCATCTGTATCCGGATATGCTTGCAGTTAATACAAGAGACGATATCCGTAAATGGTGGGAGGTTATGGACCGTACAACCGGTCAGCCTGTATCCTGTGAGAAATGGTCCTATCAGGAAGAAACTGGGAATGTAGTGATCCAGGCAGAACGTTTTCATCAGTATACCGTAAGCTTCCTGGCTTATATTATGTGGGATCCGGTTCATATGTACAATGCAGTTGTAAATGACTGGAAAGACGTGGAGCCGCAGATGACCTTCGATGTACGTCAGCCGGCAACCAGAGAGTATTCTCTTAACCGTCTCCGTCGTTTCCTGGAAACACATGAGTATGTAGATGTAGTGCGTTTTACTACATTTTTCCATCAGTTCACACTGATCTTTGATGAAATGGCAAGGGAAAAATATGTAGACTGGTATGGATATTCCGCATCTGTAAGCCCATATATCCTGGAGCAGTTTGAAAAGGAAGTGGGTTATGCGTTCCGTCCGGAATTTATTATTGATCAGGGATATATGAATAATACCTATCGTATTCCTTCTAAAGAATTCCGTGATTTCCAGGCATTCCAGCGCAGAGAGGTTGCTCTCCTTGCAAAGGAAATGGTAGATATCGTACATGAGTATGGCAAAGAGGCCATGATGTTTATGGGAGATCACTGGATCGGTATGGAACCGTTTATGGACGAATTTGCTCAGATCGGACTGGATGCAGTGGTAGGAAGCGTAGGAAACGGGGCAACGCTTCGTCTTTTCAGCGATATTAAGCATGTAAAATATACAGAGGGACGTTTCCTTCCGTATTTCTTCCCGGATACCTTCCATGAAGGCGGCGACCCGGTAAAAGAAGCAAAGGTAAACTGGGTAACGGCAAGAAGAGCGATCCTGAGAAGTCCTATTCAGAGAATTGGCTACGGCGGTTATCTGAAGCTTGCTCTTCAGTTCCCGGATTTTGTAGACTATATCAAGGAAGTATGCCAGGAATTCCGTACTCTTTATGACAATATCCAGGGTGTTACTCCTTACTGCGTCAAGAGAGTAGCTGTTCTGAACTGCTGGGGCAAAATGCGCGCATGGGGAAATCATATGGTGCATCATGGCCTCTATTATAAACAGAATTACTCCTATTTCGGTGTGATCGAAGCACTGAGCGGCGCTCCTTTTGATGTTGCGTTTATCAGCTTTGAAGACATCAAGGCAGATCCTCAGCTTCTGAAAAACTTTGATGTAGTGATCAATGTAGGAGATGCAGATACTGCACAGAGCGGCGGAGAATACTGGATCGATGAGACTGTCAGCACAGCAGTCCGTGAGTTTGTATATAACGGCGGCGGATTTATCGGTGTAGGTGAGCCTGGCGCTCATCAGTGGCAGGGTAAATTCTTCCAGCTGGATGACATTCTCGGTGTGGAAGAAGAGAGAGGATTTAACCTGAATACAGATAAATATAACTGGGAAGAGCACAGAGATCACTTTATCCTGAAAGACTGTGCAGGAGAAGTGGATTTCGGCGAAGGAAAGAAAAATATCTTTGCCCTTCCGGAAACAGAGATCCTGATCCAGAAAGACAAAGAAGTTCAAATGGCAGTAAAAACATTTGGAAAGGGCCGTGGTGTGTATATCAGTGGTCTTCCATACAGTTTTGAGAACAGCCGTGTGCTGTATCGTTCTGTTCTGTGGTCTGCATCTGCAGAAGAAGAACTGAATTTATGGTATTCAACAAACTATAACGTAGAAGTTCATGCGTATGTAAAGAACGGAAAATACTGCGTGGTAAATAACACTTATGAACCTCAGGATACGACTGTTTACCGTGGTGACGGAACCAGCTTTGATCTTCATATGGAAGCAAATGAGATCAAATGGTATGAAATCTGAGAAAAAGTCTTTTATTTGAAGGCCTCTCCGCCCAGGTAATCCATAATTGCCTGCAGCGCCGGAGAAATCCATTTATTTTTATGATAAAGAACCTGTTTCCATATTTCTATGTCCAGTCCCGGTACATGGAGATGTGCCAGCTTACGGATGCGGACAGCATCCTCTGTTACATAATCCGGCAGAAAAGAAATTTCGGAACCTTTCTGCAGGATACTGGTGATAAGGCTTGTGTCACTAAGCTCCAGAAATGGTGTGATCTCCATGGAACGGCTGGTCAGATACTCATCCAGCAGCTTCTGATAGCTGGTGCTGCGTTCTGTAAGGACAAAAGACTGGCGGATCAGAGTTTTCCATGCAACAGATTTTTCACGGGCAAGGGGATGATGGGCGGAACAGACGAAATGGCAGGAAACCGGTGCTTCGTATGCGATTACATAATTCCGGTCGTAAATATGATGATCCAGGGTGTATACAAGATCAACTTCGTTTCGATTAAGCAGCTGGAACATGATTTCTGTACTGGTACTGATCAGTTCCAGAGAGATTCCGGGAAAAAGCTGATGAAACTGTTCAAAATTATGCTGGAACAGCCAGTGGCACAAAGAAGGGGCAATGGCAATCCGGATATGCCCGGAAAGGGTAAGAGGATTGTCTGCAGTTTTTTTAATAGCGTCGGCGGTACGAAAAAGCTGATGGGCAAGGGAAAGTATTTCCTTGCCCTTTTCTGTTAATTTGACACTGTGATTGATCCGCTCAAAAAGGGGGATTCCAAGTTCATTTTCCAGCTGTCGGATCTGTGTGGAAACAGAGGACTGAGTATATCCGAGACTTTCTGCTGCTTTTGTAAAGCTGCCCAGCTCTGCTACCTGAATAAAGCTTTCCAGATTTCTGATCTCCATAAAAACCTCCTGTATTAGCTATTGAAATTTTAGATGCTTTTTATTAAAACTATCAATTTTTCAAATTGTAAAAAATATTATATACTAAATACTATCATTGTTCAAGAAAATCAGGAGGAGTTATGGGAGACTGGATAGTAGCAATTATTGAGGCAGTTTATAATTTTTTGTGGGGAGATCTGATCACGATCCCGCTGCCGGGAGGAGGAACGCTTCCTCTTTCTCTTCTTGTGATCATTCTGATCCCTGCGGGGATTTATTTTACGGTGCGTACGAAATTCCTTCCTGTCCGGTTGTTTCCGGATATGGTAAAGGCTGTTATCGGGAAGACAGAGAAGAAAAAAGGTTCCTTATCAGTGATGCAGTCGCTGATTGTTTCTACTGCTACCCGTGTAGGAATGGGAAATCTGGTAGGTGTTGTGGCTGCGATTTCGGCAGGTGGAGCAGGAGCTGTATTCTGGATGTGGGTAACAGCCCTGATCGGATCTTCAACCGCATTTATTGAAGGAACGCTTGCGCAGCTTTATAAAGAAAAAGATCCGTTGTACGGAGGATACCGCGGTGGTCCGGCCTATTACATACATAAATACCTGCAGGAAAAAAGAGGCGGAAAACAAAAAAGATATATGCTTCTTCCGGTGTTGTTTGCTGTTTCCGGTCTGATCTGCTGGTGCGGTATCAGCCAGGTTATCAGCAACTCGGTATCTTCTGCATTTGAAAATGCTTTTCACATTCCGCCTTTATACAGCACGATAGCGCTGGTGGCACTGGCAGCAGTGATCGTCCTTCGTAAAAATGCGACAGTAAAGGTTCTTGATGTGATGGTTCCGATTATGGCGGGCTTATACCTGCTGATTACGGTAGTGCTTATTTTGCTTAATATCCGTATGCTGCCTTCTGTGTTTGCAAAGATCTTTCAGGAAGCATTTGGACTTCGTCAGGTTGTGGCAGGCGGATTTGGAGCGGTACTGATGAATGGTGTAAAGAGAGGACTTTTTTCTAATGAAGCAGGTTCCGGATCAGCGCCATGCGCGGCAGCCACTGCAGAGACAGACCATCCGGCAAAGGTGGGACTGGGACAGGCGCTTGGTGTTTTTATTGATACCATTCTGATCTGTACCTGTACGGCCATGATTATGCTCCTTACACCGGAAACTCTTACAGACGGACTGGCAGGAATGGATCTTCTCCAGGAAGCTATGAGATATCATCTGGGGACTTTTGGTGTTATATTTATTGCAGTTACCTTGTGGCTGTTCAGTTTTTCTACTTTTATCGGAATTCTGTTTTATGCAAGATCAAATGTTGCATATCTGTTTGGTGATAACTGGATCTCTCAGACCGCATATAAGATTGTTGCCCTGATCATGCTGTTTATCGGAGGCCTGGCGGCATATACCGTGGTGTGGGATCTTGGAGATGTAGGTGTGGGACTTATGACACTGTTTAATATCTTTATCCTTTTCCCAATGTCAAAGAAGGCTTTGGAGGCTCTGAAGGATTACGAAAAACGGAAAAAAATCTGAATTTGCAGAGAAGGATGATTTACGTTTGCTGTTTGGACAGACGATTTATAAAAGGCGGATCATATGCTGTGCGGTATTTTCTGAAGAAATATGCAGAGCATGGTGATCTGCCTTTTCCTCTGTTTTGCTCTGTATCAGGTATTCACACACATATAAAAAAGGTGTATGATAATAGAAAAAGGCGGAAGTGATCTGCCGGAATAAAGGACGGAAACAGCTATGAAGATCATCACACTAATGGAAAACACCTGTGGGGCAGAGGGATTTCTTTTTGAACATGGATTATCCCTTTATATAGAAACGAAAAAGCATAAAATTCTGATGGATACGGGCTCCTCAGATGGATTTCTTAAAAATGCAGAAAGGCTGGGAGTTGATCTGACAGGGGTGGATGCTGTGTTCTTAAGTCACGGACACTATGATCATTCCGGAGGAATCCTTGCATTTTCGGAATTAAATCCGTCAGCATCCATTTATATGCAGAAGCTGGCCGGAGGAGATTATTACCATGGGGATAGATATATCGGTATTGACAAAAAAATTCTGAAGCTTCCTCAGGCAAAGCTGCTGCAGGGGAATTGTAAGCTGGATGAAGAACTGTCTCTTTTTACGGACATTACCGGAAGACGGTGCTACCCTCAGAGCAATCTTGCGCTGACAAAAAAAGAGGGAGAAAAAGAAGAGCAGGATACCTTTGCCCATGAACAGTGTCTGGTCATTCGGGAAGGAAAAGAAAAGATTCTGATCTCCGGGTGCGCCCACAATGGGATTTTGAATATCCTGGATAAATATCAGGAGCTGTATCAGGAATTGCCAACCAGAGTAATAAGCGGTTTTCACATGATGAAAAAAACGCCTTATACAGAAGAGGAAACAGCTACTATACTTGCTAATGCCAGAGAACTGGCAGGTTATGATACAATCTTTTATACAGGACATTGTACAGGAGATGAAGCTTTTGCCCTGATGAAGCCTGTTATGGGAGAAAAGCTTGTGCGGTTGCGCAGCGGCCTTCGGGTAATGTAAGCTGATATGCGTCAGAGATACAAAACACAGATTTTGGAAGGAAAAGCGAAAAATACAGATTTCTGTCAGATGATTTATATAATAGAAACTGCAGTATCAGGTGTAGCTAATTGTGGTTTTGGGAAAGGGTCAGGCTTCTGTGGTAATAGACAGAGGGCGTCTGGTCATAGATTGATAGTACAGAAGATGCAGAGGAACGTGACATGAAACATAAAATCAGACTAAGCAGAAAAACACTGAAGATCATACTGGCTGCCTGCATTGCGGCAGCAGTGCTTTTGACAGCAGGTTTTTTTCTGTATATACATATTGTGGACAAAAATACGCTGGGGCGTGAGATAAAGATCTATGGG
>URWL01000032.1 GCA_900551465.1 uncultured Blautia sp.
GAAAGAGATACCAGCACCACACGCCTGTCCTCTTCACTTCGCACACGGTTTACATAACCTTTTTTAACCAGATTATTCATGGCTATGGTCAATGTCCCTACTGTGACCGAAAGGCTTTTTGCCACAGCAGACATATTCCTGGGATTTCCGATTCCCACAGCCTCTATCACATGCATATCCTTTACAGAAATATCTTTATATTCAGAAGTGATCAGCGCTCTTTCTTCAATATCCATGATTTCATTAAACAAGTTTACCAGAATATCATTTACAGTCTCAACAGAATTCATAGCTGACTCCTTTCTTGTGCTTTTCTATATTATACCCCAAACCCTCCTGACCACAAAGTATTTTTTGCAGTTTTAGCGGAAGTTTGCTATAATGATGAAATAAAAACAATCTCACCTTATGGAAAAGGAATTTATTATGAAAAAAAATAAAAATATGCCGCTGAACCTCAGGGAAAAAACCAACTCCCGGGCTGTTTTTTTCAGCGCAGTTATTGTTCTGGCAGTACTGGTGGGCTTTTTCTGCCAGCTTGATTATAATATAATCCAGAAACCTGCCGAAGCCGCCAGGCGGGAGGCAGCACAAAAAAAAGCCGAAGAAAAGAAAAAAGCAAATACCCCTACGGTTACTACTGCAACGGTAGTCGCTGTTGGAGATAATCTTTATCATGACAGCCTTCTCCAATCCGGTCAGAATGAATCCGGTACCTGGAATTATGACCACATCTATGAAAATGTAAAAGATGAAATTTCCGCTGCAGATATAGCAATGGTCGATCAGGAAACTGTTCTTACAAAAGACCATGACTATGTCAGCGGCTATCCGTCCTTTGCCACACCTACAGAGGTTGGGGATGCCCTGATCAATGCAGGTTTTGATGTGATCGAATCCGCAACCAATCATGTGGATGATTACGGTGCCGACTTTATTGAACAGACTCTTGATTTCTGGAATACAAAATATCCTGATGTCCCTGTTCTTGGCATCCATGATTCTCAGGAAGATGCAGACACTGTTAAAACAATGGAAGTAAATGGCATACGGATCGCTTTTCTCAATTTTGTCTACGGAACCAACAATGGAGGCCCAGGCGAGGGAAAAAACTACATGATCGACATTTTTGATAAAACAAAAGTGGCATCCATGATCCAGAAAGCCAAGGAAGACAGCGACTGCCTGATCTTTGTTGCCCAATGGGGCAAGGAAGAAGAATCTATGCCTACGGAATATGAAAAAGAATGGGCGGCTTTCCTGATGCAGCAAGGGGTCGATGTGGTCATTGGAGGTCATCCCCATGTGCTTCAGCCCTACGGCCGCATGTCTGACGATGAAGGAAATGAAATGCTGATCTTTTACTCTCTTGGCAATTTTGTTTCCACTCAGGAGGGACTTTCCAATCTTCTGGGCGGCATGGCCAGCTTTACTATCCAAAAATCTGTTCTTAAAGGAAAAACCGAAATCCAGATTCTGGATCCTGTAATAAAGCCTACGGTCATGCATTATAATAAAGATGAAGGAATCTTCGGTCCCTATATGCTGGAAGATTATACGGAAGAGCTTGCCTCCCAGCACGGAGTACGAAATATCATTGGTGATGAATTTTCTCTTGAAAATCTGAAGAAAAAATTCAATGAGATCATGTCCATGAATGTGGAGCCTTCCACCAGGACAAACCTTTTGGATGTTTCTTTTGATTATGAAATGAATATGACAGATTCCAGGGGAAATTATGTAGAAGACACCTGGTCTGTCAGTGCGGCACAATATCTGGAGGAAAAATCCAGCAATTCTTCCTCTGGTTCTTCTGACAGTTCGGAAGGCTATGAAGATTCCGAAAACAGCGGGGAATCCGGAAATTATGATGAATCCGGAGAAGAGGACAGTTCCGATGAATATGATGAATCAGAAGAATATTACTGATTCTGTATGGAATAAATACGATAAGTAAAAAAGCCCTTTACAGAATGGCTGCCGATTCCTGCTGCAGCTTACTGTTAAGGGCTTTTCATTTATTTTATCTTCTCCGGAAACAACAGCTGTTCCGCATTTTTTCTTGTTGTACAGATCACTTCCTCAGGAGAAATTCCCTTCAGCTCCGCGATTGCCTGCGCCACATAAGGCAGATTCAGAGAACTGTTCCTTTTTCCACGGTTAGGCTCCGGACTTAAATAGGGGCTGTCTGTTTCCAGAACCAGCTGTTCCAACGGAGCATATTCCACAACCTCCTTCAGCTTTCTGGCATTTTTAAAGGTAACTACGCCGCCAATCCCCAGATAAAGTCCCATATCCAGATACTCTGCCGCCATTTCCTTTCCATAGGAAAAACAGTGAATGACACCGCCGTACATGCCTTTTTCCATATATTCCTTTACTATATCCAGCGTATCTTTTGCCGCCTCTCTGCTGTGGATCATAAAAGGAAGCTTTTCCTCCCTGGCAATATCCATCTGAGCCTGGAACATTTTTTTCTGTATCTCATGTTCATGAGCTTCTTTATGCCAGTAATAGTCCAGGCCGATCTCACCTATGGCGATAAATTTTTCCATATGGGAAATCCTGCGTATCTCTTCCAGGGTTTCCTCTGTCATCTGATCTGCATCATCCGGATGCACTCCTACTGCTCCATAAATAAATGGATATTTTTCTGTAAGAGAAATCGTTCTCCCAAATTCACCTATAGATGCACAGACATTGACCATTGTTCCAATCCCGTTCTCCTCCATAGAAGCTAAAAGGCTGTCCCGATCCTGATCAAATGCTTTGTCATCATAATGCGCATGGGTTTCAAAAATATCTGTTCTCATTGTTCCTGTCCTTTTTCACAGCACACAAATTCATCGCCCGGACGGATCACTCCTCCGTGAAGGACTTTTGTAAAAACGCCTTCTCTTGGCATGATGCAGTCACCCATGATCTGAAAAATCTCACAGCCGTGATGACACTTCTTCCCGATCTGTGTCATTTCCAGCACCACGTCATTGCAGCGGAATATGGTTCCCACCGGCATTTTTGCAAAGTCAAAACCCTCTACGATAATATTTTCACCAAAAGCTCCGTCAGCTACCTGCGCTCCTCTGGCACGAAAATCCTCGATTTTATCATGAGAAAGAAGACTGACCTGTCTGTGCCATTTCCCTGCATGGGCATCCCCCTTAATACCCCAGTCTTCAATAAATTCTGCCTCCGGCACGCTGTGTTTCTGTGTTCCCTTTTCTTCACTGATACATACTGCAATTACTTTTCCCATATTCTTACCTTCTTTATATTTACTCATCCGCTTCCATTCTGCTGCTTTATTCATTCAGAGGCAAGGCTCTTTATTTCCTCGCACAGTCAGAAGCTTCCCCTGTAAGGATTTCTATTCCATGACCCAAAGCTCCGATAATGTATTCCAGACTTTCTTTTACCGCCCTGGGACTTCCCGGAAGATTGATGATCAATGTTTTTTTTCGGATCCCCGCTGTCGCCCGGCTCAGCATAGCCCTCCTGGTGATAGTCATACTATAGGCACGCATAGCTTCCGGAATCCCCGGTACTCTGCGCTCTATGATATCCTCTGTAGTCTCCGGCATCACATCTCTCTGAGAAAATCCGGTTCCTCCGGTCGTAAGGATCAGTTCCGCAAGATTATTGTCTGCGATTTCTGTCATTTTTTCACCAAGCATGGTTCTGTCATCCGGAAGGATATCCATGGATACCACCTGGTAACCTTCTCTTTCCAGGATCTCGCGGATAGCCGGACCACTCAGATCCTCCCTCTCTCTTCTGTAACCAGAATCACTTGATGTTATGATCGCTGCACGTTTCATCTTCAGCCTCCTATCTGAGACATACAGAGTTTTTCTGTATCGTCCTCCTGTGCTTTTTCCATAAAATGATGTCCGTCCGGCTTCTCATTTAAAGCCTGCCGGATCACTTTTTTCAAGTCCTCATCAGATCCTCCGTTTCTCAGGATTTCTCTCAGATCTCTGCCTGCTGTGTACTGCAGACATGTTTTCAGAAATCCCTGAGAAGTCAGACGGATACGGTTGCACTCCCCGCAGAACTTGTGACTGACTGCACTGATAAATCCCAGCTTACCCACAAATCCTTCTGCCTCATAATACCGGGAAGGCCCGTTTCCAAGCGGTTTTCCCTGATATATACTGAGCGGTCCAAATTTTTTTTCCAGAAGAGCAACCAGCTCCGTCTCTGACATCCCTTTAAATTCTGTTCCGCAGCCAATGGGCATCATCTCGATAAATCTTACATGAACAGGATATTTCCGTGCAAGCTCTGCTATCTGACAGATGTCCTGTCCCTCTATGCCCAAAGGAACACAGTTGATTTTTACAGATACCTGCGGATACCGCAGGGCTTCCTGTATCCCTTCCAGGGACTGATCCAGAAGATCTCTTCTGGCTATCTTTCTGAAACATTCTCTGTCCAGAGTATCCAGACTGATATTAACTGCATCCAGCCCTGCCTCTGCCAGATCTTTCATCTGTTCCTTTAAAAGAACACCGTTTGTCGTAAGTGTTACTTTCCGGATTCCCGGCAGCCGTTTGATCTGCTCTATCAGTTCCGGCATACGAACATGGATCAGAGGTTCTCCTCCGGTCAGCTTGATCTTGGTGATCCCAAGCTCTGCCATAACTCTGCAGATCCGTATGATCTCCTCCTCCCGAAGGATCAGAGAGCGGTCTACCAGCTTCACTCCATCCTCCGGCATACAGTAAATACAACGGAGATTGCAGCGGTCTGTTACCGAGATCCGCAGATAATCAATTGTTCTTCCACATCGGTCTATCATTTTTCTTCAAAACGGAACACTCCGCTTTTTCCTCCTGTCTTCTCCACAAGATGTATCTCTGACATGACCATGTGCTTGTCAATCGCCTTGCACATGTCATAAATCGTCAAAAGCGTTACCTGAACTCCGGTCAGCGCCTCCATCTCCACCCCGGTTTTTCCCTCTGTCTTTACCGTACAATATACGTGGATCCGGCTGTTTTCCTGATCCAGCTGAAAATCTACCGTACACTTCTGGATAGGCAGCGGATGGCACATGGGAATCAGAGAAGAGGTTTGCTTTACCCCCATGATCCCGGCCACTCTGGCCACTCCCAGAACATCGCCTTTTTTTATATTTCCTTCTGTGACAGCCGCCATGATCTCCGGCCCCACAGCAATATACCCGGTTGCTGCAGCAGTGCGGAAGGTGGGCGTCTTGTTGGAAACATCCACCATCACTGCATTCCCGTTTTTATCAAAATGGCTGAATTTCTTCCCCATTTTTATCCCCTCCTGTATACTTCCCTTTAGTATAAAAAAAATCCCCGGTTCCGTCAAGTAACCGGAACCGGGATTGGATGAAATTTCTGTAAAATTTTGGTTTAACAAAAAATTATTTGTATTAATCTTATCAGCAGATCTCTGCACCTGCAGGCATATTTTTCTCAGGAGCCATCAGGGCAAGATTTCCCTCTGCATCTTCTGCACAGAGGATCATTCCCTCACTGAGCACTCCGGCAAGCTTAGCCGGTTTCAGGTTTGTTACTACCATTACCTTTTTGCCTACCATTTCCTCCGGAGTATAATGAGCCTTGATACCGGATACAATCTGGCGGACCTGACTTCCGATCTTTACCTGAGAGCAAAGAAGTTTTTTGGATTTTTTCACTGCTTCGCAGGCAATGATCTCACCCACCTGGAACTGCAGCTTCTCAAAATCCTCAAATGTGATCTCTGCTTTCGGCTCAAGGTCGATTCCAGGTTCCTCTTCTTTTTCTTCCTGTACAGGCGGATGAAGTTCTTCTACCTTCGCCATTACTTCTTTCAGGTCAAGACGTGCAAACAGGATCTCCGGTTTCTCAACCACCTTATTTCCGGACGGATACAGACCGAAAGTCTTCAGAGATTCCAGATTGCGCTTCTCAGCATTCAACTGTGCAAGGATACGGTCTGTGGTATCCGGCATAAAAGCTTCCAGAAGAGCGGCACCAATAGTGATTCCCTCAACCAGATTATAAAGAACAGTTGCAAGACGATCCTGCTTGTCCTCTTCCTTTGCAAGAGCCCATGGCATAGTCTCATCAATATATTTGTTCAGACGTTTAAAGAGACTGAATACATCTGTCATAGCGTCTGCCACGCGAAGCTTATCCATTTTTGCAGATACTTTGGCCGGTATACCAAGCACAAAGGATTTCATATCTTCATCAACCGGCTCTGTGACGCCCTTGTTCTCCACAACGCCGCCAAAATATTTATTTGACATGGAGATTGTACGGTTTACAAGGTTTCCAAGTGTGTTGGCAAGTTCTGAGTTCAGACGCTCTACCATCAGCTCCCATGTAATCACACCGTCGTTTTCAAAAGGCATCTCATGAAGCACGAAATAACGCACTGCATCCACGCCAAAGAAATCTACCAGTTCGTCTGCATAGAGAACATTTCCCTTGGACTTACTCATCTTTCCATCGCCCTGAAGCAGCCACGGATGACCAAATACCTGCTTTGGAAGAGGCAGATCCAGTGACATCAGGAAAATTGGCCAGTAAATCGTATGGAAACGGATGATGTCCTTTCCGATCAGATGAAGGTCTGCCGGCCACAGCTTATTAAACTGCTCTGTGCTGTCACCATCGCAGTCATAACCGATTCCTGTAATATAGTTTGTAAGAGCGTCAAGCCATACATAAACCACATGCTTCGGATCAAAGTCTACCGGGATTCCCCATTTAAAAGATGTTCTGGATACACAAAGATCCTGCAGACCCGGAAGAAGGAAGTTGTTCATCATCTCATTTTTACGGGATTCCGGCTGAATAAATTCCGGATGTGTCTTAATATGCTCGATCAGACGATCGGCATATTTGCTCATTTTAAAGAAATATGCTTCTTCCTTTGCCGGAACACATGGACGTCCGCAGTCCGGACATTTTCCGTCTACCAGCTGGCTTTCTGTAAAGAAAGATTCACATGGAGTACAGTACATTCCCTCATAATGTCCCTTGTAAATATCTCCTTTTGCATACATTTTCTTAAAGATCTTCTGTACCTGTTTCTCATGATCTTCGTCTGTAGTACGGATAAATTTATCATAGGAAGTGTTCATCAGATCCCAGATATTTTTGATCTCACCGGAAACATTATCCACAAATTCCTTTGGTGTGATCCCTGCTTCCTCTGCCTTTAATTCGATCTTCTGTCCATGCTCATCTGTTCCGGTCTGAAAAAACACATCATAGCCTTCCAGCCTTTTATAGCGGGCAATAGCATCTGCCAGAACAGCCTCATAGGTATTTCCGATATGCGGCTTGCCGGAAGTGTAGGCAATGGCCGTTGTAATATAATATTTCTGTT
Organism: uncultured Blautia sp.; assembly: GCA_900551465.1. Classification (GTDB taxonomy): domain Bacteria; phylum Bacillota; class Clostridia; order Lachnospirales; family Lachnospiraceae; genus Blautia_A. Next base: position 7,357 of record URWL01000032.1, read on the forward strand.
TTTCCATTATAAAAATCCTCCTGGGGGTATTTTGTAAATAATAAACTGTCTCGGCAGCCGGATATACAGGCGCCGGACAAATGGAAATCGCTCCTTAAATACTAGCATATTTAAAGGGATTTAGCAAATTAGATTTTTATAATAAGACAGATCATAGATTCCTATCTGCACCTTCTATCCTTATGATCTCGTCTATGGAAACCTCCGTCATGTCAGAGATTTCTTCATAGGTAAATTGTTTTTTAGCCAAAAGCTTCCGGACAAATTTTCTTTCTGCGGATTTTATTCCATCCTCACGCCCTTCTTTGCGTCCTTCTTTGCGACCTTCCTCACGACCTTCCTCTTTCAGATCTTCCAATGCTTTGCACATATTGACCTCCTCCTCTTTTTCATTGATCTTAAACTCGCTGCCTGTCATAATCTTTATCACCTGACTGGCCTTCTGCTCTACAGACAGAAATCGTGGATCTGTAGAAACAAGCTTCTGAAGCCGTTCCTTATCTTTTGAATATTTGATAAACAGCAGTACCTCCCTGAGACTGGAGTGGAAGTTCTCCATTTCTGTATCGGCAATACTGTGCGGAGAAATAAGGTTGATTCTGTAATCCGGAATGTAAGGAAGCAGTGCAGATTCTCTGATATCCAGCATATCATGGATCCCCAGGGGACCATCCCATTTATCCGGTCCAAAATACAGTACCAGGGTAATAACGGGAATCAGCCTGTCTTCTTTGTAAAAACCTGAAAGAAATTCCCCTGAACTTATCTTTTGTAAAAATTTCTTCCCATTATTTTTTGCTGCATTCATATGCCGTCTGTGTGCCCGGGCAATTTTATCCACCTGAGATGTATACTCCATGGAATCATAGAGCATATTTTTAACTGGCATGGCATAATGGATCTCAGACTGATCCTCCACTCCCAGAAGGAGATAAGCGGCCTCCTTATTCTGCATGGCCGCCAGATACTTAAAGTTATCACGGAATCTCTGAACCGGGTGTATCTTGCCATCCTCTCCATAGGGCAAAACAATCTCCACAGTATCCAGCGGATAGAGGTCCTCTGGAGCGATCACCTGCTTTCCATGATAGATAAAATAATTAAATGCATCTGCAAAAATCCGCGGATCGTTCATATAATCTTTTGTAATCGTATCTTTTTTACCCAAATTTATCACCACCTGTTAAGATTTTCAGCTGCTTCCATTCTTTAAATTGGGATTTTATTTTATGGAAGTTTATCTTAAGTAAGCGGCTCTCTCTGGTAAGAGCTGCTTTCAGCATAGCACATTGAAACAGGCAAAACAATAAAAATGTCCTTCTAAGTTCCGCCAAAAATCCCCATGATACGCTATAATTACTCAGGCATCATGGGGATTTTTATATTAGTATTGTTAAAAAGATTTAATTTGCATAATATCCATTATAAAATATAGGACTTCTTCCTCTAATCCATAAAAAACACCGCAGCTCCCGGCGAGATGATTTCTCATTCTCCAGAAACAGCGGTGTTTTTCTGTTTTTATTTCAGATTTTCATGCTTCTTCAAAAATGCCACTGCGCCCAAAAGCCCGGCATTGTTTCCAAGCTCCGCAGCGCAAATATGGAGATTTTCCCGGAAACAGGGCATTACCTTCTTCAGGATTTTTTCTTTCAGAGGACAGATAAACAATTCTTCCTGCTGGCTGACGCCGCCTCCGATGATCACAGTTTCCGGATTAAAAATGTGGATCAGTCCAATCAGCCCTACGGCAATATCCTGAATCCATTCATCCAGAATTTTCAAGATTTTCTGATTTCCTTCTGCTGCCTGACGAAAAATATATCTGCCGTCAATATCCGTATCGGATAAGGTGTCAGAAAGTTCCTTCACCCGTCTTACCAGAGCCGTTGTAGACGCATAGCTTTCATAGCAGCCTGTATTTCCGCAGCTGCATGGAATTCCGTCTTTTTTTATGGTAAAATGCCCCAGTTCTCCGGCAATTCCTACTGATCCGGAAAGAAGCTGATCCTGTACAATGATCCCGCCTCCTACTCCGGTTCCTACTGTGATCATGATCACATTGCAGCTGTCTTTTGCCGCTCCTTTCCACTGCTCTCCCATAACGGCACAGTTGGCATCATTTGTCACTGTGACCGGAAGATGATAATGTTCCTCCAGAATTGTTTTTACAGGAGTTCCAAGCCAGTTGGCAATATGCCCTGCAGAGCCGGCCACAGTTCCCTCCTGCACATTGATCTGTCCGGTAGCAGAAACTCCAATCCCGGAAAGGTTTTCCACTGAAGTACCAATGCGTTTCAGAAAAATGTCTGTATTTTTTACTACAGTTTCAATGATAGGTGTCTGATATCCATCAAAGCTGACAGAAAAAGAATCCATTTCCAGGATATCTCCATCGCTGTTCACAAGACCGATCTTTGCCGCTGTTCCCCCAATATCAATACCCAGAAATATTTTATTTGTCTGCATTGTGATATTCCTTCACTCTGTTGATAAAGCGGGTGGCAATCTCCAGCGGCCGTGTGATCGCCCCTCCTACTACAACGGCATAAGCGCCTGCCTCCAGCATCTGCACTGCCTCATCCGGATAGTGCACCTTACCTTCTGCAATCACAGGAATATCAATTGTTTCCGAAAGCTTTTTCACCAGCTCCACATCCGGTCCGTCCACCTTCGGAGAATAGTCCGTATATCCGCTTAATGTGGTTCCCACAAAATCCACGCCGCATTTCCATGCGTTTACACCCTCTTCATAAGTAGAAATATCCGCCATAAGCACAACGTCCGGATATTTTTCTTTGATCTGGGCGATAAATTCATTAATGGTAGATCCATCTCCTCTTCTTCTCATGGTGCAGTCCAGTGCAATGATATCTGCATCTGCTGCGTAAAGCTCATCTACTTCTTTCATAGTGGGTGTAATGTAGGAATCATAACCGTCATAAACAATCTTGATGATTCCGATTACCGGAAGATCCGTTTCTTCTTTGATTGCCAGCACATCCCTGATACTGCTGGTGCGGATACAGGGCGAGCCTGCCTGCTTGGCAGCCCGGGCCATCAGATACATAATTGATTTTTCTTCCACATAAAGGGGTTCAGAAGGAAGAGCCTGACAGGAAACGATCAGCTGTCCTTTGATCCTCTCGAGGATTTCTTGTTTAGAATACCTCATAAAAGTCCACCTCCGTAAAAATACCTATATTTTTATCTTTACCATACATCATTTTCGTCAAAATAACAATAGATAATACCTGCATTAAGAAAATAATTTTTAAAATTACTAAATTATAAAAATAATTTCACAGCAATTTTCTGGAAACCGCCTGAGAAGTCGCATCCCTGAATGCAGAATTTTCTTCTGCATTTCTGCCGCAATAGGTATTAAACAGACAGTCGATCAAAAACATCTGTCCCATTTTCGCCGCAACAGAACCTGACTGCAGAGGATTTTCATTATATCCACAGATCAGACTTACATCTGCAAAACTGGCAGCCAGAGATTTTCGAAAATGTGTAATAAGGATAATGGGAATATGACGTTCGCTGGCAAGATCCAGCACCTCTTTCATATCTCTGGTAGATCCGGAATAAGAAAAAAACAAGATCACGTCTCCCGGTGTCATAAGGGCTGCTGCTATGGTCTGCATATGAGAATCCTCAATATGGATAAACTTTGTTGTTACTGTAGAAAACAAAGCCCAGGCTTCTTTTGCCATTACCATGCTGCCGCCCTGGCCAAAACAGTAAACATGTCGGGCATTTACCAGCAGATCTACAGCAGTCTTTAATGAAAACGGATCCAGCTGGGCAATGGTATCATTCAAAGAAGAAAGATAGGAGTCTCTCAGCTTTCTGCACATATTTTCCAATGCTGCACTGTCACTGACAGAAGTAAAGGCTGATTCAAAATCTTCTGATGAATTCGCCCGGTCTGATTTTGCAAGAGCCAGCTTAAGTTCATGATAACCGCTTAATCCCATCATACGGCAGAAACGCGTAATAGTAGCTTCTGACACACCTGAGTTTTCTGCAAGTGAACTAATAGACAGATACTGAGTTTCTGCTGTATTGGATAAAATATAATTTGCCAGCT
>URWL01000033.1 GCA_900551465.1 uncultured Blautia sp.
TTTCCATAAATAGAAGCATACAGAATCAGAACTGCATGATCTTCCGGTGTATAGGTACTCCATTTCTGGTATTTATCGATAAACCATCCCAGATTTTCTCTCCATACCGGTCCGTGAAGCGGACAAATGATCTCAATGTCCAAAGCAGCTGCTTTTTTAAGGGCAGCCTGAACCTGTGCACCATATTTTCCTACAATATTTGTCAGATATCTTCTTGCCTCTTCCAGCCATTCATTTTCAAAATTCACTTCATCGGCAAAAATATTTCCATTCAGAGCTCCAAAAGTTCCAAAAGCATCTGCGCTGTAAAGTACCTTATCACAAACATCATAAGTAACCATAGCCTCCGGCCAGTGCACCATCGGTATCATTGCAAAAGCCAGAGTATGCTTTCCTGTCTGAAGCGTATCTCCCTCTTTGATCACTACAGCACGGCTGTCTACTTCAAAATCAAAAAACTGTTTCATCATGGTAAATGTTTTTGCATTTCCCACCAGTTTTACATTCGGATGACGGATCACTACTTCTGCGAGAGAAGCACAGTGATCAGGCTCCATATGGTTCACAACAATATAATCCAGACTCCTGCCGTTCAAAACATATTCTAAATTTTCAAGAAACTGTTCACATACAGAATGATCTACCGTATCAAGAAGAACCGTTTTCTCATCCAGGATCACATAGGAATTATAAGAAACTCCTTTTGGGATAGGATATACATTTTCAAACAGTTCCAGTCTTCTGTCGCTGGCTCCGATCCAGTACATATCCTCTGTTATCTTTTTTACACAGTACACGTTGCTTCCTCCTTATGCCTCATCAATTGCTTTTCCAATATCATGGCGCATATACTTCGTGGCAAAGCTGATCCACTCTGTGGCTTCATATGCATTCTTTCTGGCTTCCTTAAGGTCACTTCCCTTTGCAGTAATGCCAACAACACGGCCTCCGTTTGTAACAATCTGCCCATCCTGGAATTTAGTTCCTGCATGGAAGCAGTAATAGCCTTCTTTTTCTTTGAAGTTCTCAAAGCCGTACATAGGAATTCCTTTTTCATATTTTACAGGATACCCTTCGCTTGCAAGAACCACACACACAGCTGCATTGTCCTCAAATTCCAGCTCCATCTGATCCAGAGTACCGTTTACACAGGCCTCCATCACATCCAGAATATCTGTTTTCATTCTGGGAAGTACCACCTGTGCCTCCGGATCTCCAAACCGTGCATTATACTCCAGAACCTTTGGACCATCTGCCGTAAGCATCAGACCAAAGAAGATAATTCCCACAAAAGGACGGCCCTCAGATGCCATAGCATCCACCGTAGGCTGGTAGATGTATTTCTTACAAAAATCATCTACCTCTTTTGTATAAAAAGGACTTGGGGAAAATGTACCCATTCCACCGGTGTTAAGTCCTTTGTCTCCGTCCATAGCGCGCTTATGATCCTGAGCAGAAGTCATAGTCCGAATTGTCTTTCCATCAACAAAGGAGAGCACAGAAACTTCACGGCCTGTCATAAATTCTTCAACGACCATTGTATTTCCCGCACTTCCGAATTTCTTATCCTCCATGATCTCTTTGACACCTGCTTCTGCTTCTGCAAGATCATTGCAGATCAAAACACCCTTTCCCAATGCAAGCCCGTCTGCTTTCAGGACAATAGGGAATTTTGCCTGTGTGCGGAGATATTCCAGAGCTTTTTCCGCATTATCAAAGTTTTCATAACCTGCTGTAGGAATATTATATTTTTTCATAAGATCTTTGGAAAAAGCCTTGGATCCTTCAAGAATCGCAGCGTTTTTCCGCGGTCCGAATACTTTCAGACCTCTTTCTTCAAATACGTCTACAACTCCGCCTACCAGCGGATCATCCATGCCAATGATAGTAAGATCAATTTCTTTCTCCTGGGCAAAATCTGCCAGCTTCTCAAACTCCATAGCACCGATAGGAACGCATTCTGCAAACTCAGAAATACCCGCATTACCCGGTGCACAGTAAATTTTATCTGCCTTCGGGCTTTTTGCCACACTCCATGCAATGGCATGTTCTCTTCCGCCGCTTCCAACAATCAAAATATTCATAAGTATTTTCTCCTTATCTGCTGATACGTACCTTTCCGTTCTCTACCATAACTTTCCCGTTAGCGATCAAGTCAATGGCTTCCGGAAGGATTTTCCATTCTGCCTGTTCCATCACCCGGCGCTGAAGAATCTCCGGAGTATCTCCCTCCTGAACCTCAACTGCTTTCTGAAGGATAATTGGACCGGTATCTGTCCCTGCATCTACAAAATGAACAGTGGCTCCTGTCACTTTCACGCCCCTGTCTAAAACACCTTCGTGGACACGCAGTCCATAAAACCCGGTTCCGCAAAATGACGGTATCAAAGATGGATGGATATTGATGATTCTGTTTGGATATGCACCTACAATCATAGGTGGAACCGCCACCAGAAATCCTGCCAGTACTACCAGATCTATCTGATGATTCTGAAGTTCAGAAAGAAGAGCTTTATGAAACTCATCACGGCTTTCATAGGATTTCGGAGAAATACACACAGCCGGAATCCCATGCATATGCGCTCTTTCAAGGGCATATGCACCAGCGTTATTGCTGATCACCAGACTCACCTCGGCATTTGTTATGCGTCCACTTTCCACTGCATCCAGTATAGCCTGAAGATTTGTTCCGCCTCCTGATACAAGAACACCTAGTTTTAGCATAAATCTACACCCTTTTCACCAGCTTCAATACGGCCTACCACATAAGGAGTGTCTCCTGCTGCACGAATCGCCTCCATTGTCTTATCCACATCAGCAGGACGAACTGCAAGGATCATTCCCAGTCCCATATTATAAGTATTATACATCATCTGCTCTTCAATATTTCCTTTTTCTGCAAGGAGTTTAAAGATCGGCAGTACCGGATAGCTGTCCTTTTCAACTACAGCTCTTGTTCCCTCTTTCAGCATACGTGGAATATTTTCATAAAAACCGCCGCCTGTAATATGGCTGCATGCGCGGATGCGGACACCGGCTTCTTTAATGCTCTTGAGCGCCTTAACATAGATTCTGGTCGGTGCAAGAAGCGCCTCTCCCAGAGTAGTACCCAGTTCATCATAATAAGTATCCAGAGACTCTCTGGTCATATCAAACACTTTGCGTACAAGAGAGAAGCCATTGCTGTGAACACCAGTGGAAGCCATACCGATCAGCACATCTCCCGCTTCCAGTTCTTCTCCTGTAAGAAGATCTTTTTTATCAATGATGCCCACTGCAAAACCAGCAAGATCATACTCATCCTCCTGCATGAGACCTGGATGCTCTGCTGTTTCTCCACCGATCAGGGCAGCGCCGGACTGAACACATCCCTCTGCTACTCCAGCTACGATCTCAGCGATCTTTTCCGGATAATTTTTGCCGCACGCAATATAGTCCAGGAAGAACAGAGGCTCTGCGCCTGCACATGCAATGTCGTTCACACACATGGCAACTGCGTCAATGCCAATGGTATCATGTTTGTCCATCACCATTGCAAGCTTCACCTTTGTCCCGCATCCATCAGTACCTGAAACAAGAGTCGGTTCCTCCATTCCCTTAAAGCTGTCCAGGGAAAAAGCACCAGAAAATCCTCCGATCCCGCCAAGGACCTCCGGTCTCATAGTCTTTGCAATATGCTTTTTCATAAGCTCAACTGATTTGTACCCTGCCTCTATATCCACACCTGCGTTCTTGTAATCCATAATATCCTCCCAGTATTTTGTTTATGATAATAGTTATTTTTTTATCTTTGCCATTTTTTAATAATTCTGATAGCCTACTTCCTGCAGTCTTGCATCTTTCGCTTCTACCTGTTCTTTCAGTTCCTGGCTGTATGCTTTCAGCTTTTCAAGAAGCTCCGGATCTGAAGTAGCCAGGATCTTCGCAGCAAGAAGTCCTGCATTTGCTCCGCCGTTAATAGCAACTGTTGCGACCGGAATTCCTGACGGCATCTGTACGATAGAATAAAGAGAATCTCGTCCGCCTAAAGATGTGGTGTGCATTGGAATACCGATTACCGGCATCGGAAAGATTGCCGCACACATTCCAGGCAGATGTGCTGCCATTCCGGCACCTGCAATGATCACTTTAAATCCTCTTTCTTCTGCGCTTTTTGCATAATCAAAAAATACATCCGGTTCTCTGTGCGCAGAAATGATCTTCATTTCATACTCTACTCCAAGCTTGTCGAGAATAGCCGCAGCTTTGCTCATAACCGGCATATCTGAATCGCTTCCCATTACAATTCCAACTTTTTTCATTGGTAGGCCTCCTTTTTCGTTCTGTTCCAGGTTGATTCTACTAAGATTCTATTTTTGTGTCAACATGTTTCCCACAAAGAAATATTTTGGCATACAAACTGTTTTTGTATTTTATAAAAAAGGCTTATTTAATTCTTCAGTGCCCGGAAGCACAAAACGTCCTTTTTCTATAATTGAATGACTTTCTCCATCATCGTCGATCACACATATACTTCCCAACTCATCATAAGGGATCGTAATATCTGTATGGCATCCATAATAAGCAAGGCTGAGATCTTCTTTTCTCAGGCTGGAGATTTCATTATCCCGGGCAATGATCTCCTTTCCATCGGGATTATAAACCGCCGTATCCTCTGCCCAGCTGTAGCAGGTATCTCCCACAGCAAAATGAGGTCCCATTTTTTCCGCAATGAGAATCGGAAGTTTGTCTGCAATACCATATTTCTCCGCAGCCACATAAGCAGTGGTGTTGGTTCCGATCGCAAACTCTCCCATGGGGATCTTTACATGATGATGAAGAATATTATCCTCAATATAAGCCCGGTTTTCTTCTTCGTTTTCAAAATTACTGCAGGAGTAATCGATCACCTGTCCACAATCAAATACCAGTTTCAGATCCTTAAACTGGAGACCATTCAGGTATACCTTTTTTACATGGAGGACACCGCCTGTTCCGGCAAGAACCGGAGATGTAAAGACCTCACCCACCGGAATATTCACATCTGCCACACAGTTTTCAAAATTGGTCTGCTTTTCCGGATTCTCAAGCATATGAAGATGGATGATAAGATCCGTTTCATTGCCGTCTTTTCCCTTGATCTCCACCCACTCGCAGGTATCCAGTACGTCAATGATCGTCTGCTGGATTTTCTGATAAAGCTTATAATCCAGTGTATTGATCTTTACAATTTCTCCAAAAATCTCCGGGAATTTTTCACCGATCTCCGGCACCGGATAGGCAATAATAGTAAAGCTTCTTTCCTCTCCCTTGATATAACGGTTGACGATCTGTCCGGACTCATTATCCAGTTCCACCTGAAGCTTCTGCTGAACATCACTTAAAGAATAAGTCTCCGGCTTGGATATCGGAGAGAATGGTTCCTCGCCAAAAGTCTCGATCACTGCCGGGCCCCCATGAACTTCTGCCATGTCTTTGTACTTCTCATAAGCCGTCTGCATAGAACGAAGTTTTCTCTTTACAAAATCGCTGTCAAGGAAAAGCGCACTGTCCTGTCGATGATCATATTCATACTGAGGATTTGCCACACCTCCTGTAAATCCTACACGGGCACTTCCACGTTTATTTACAATATGAGATGCATGACGATAGATTACCGGCTCCAGCCCCATTTCCCTGAACTGCAGGATTGCTGCGCGGACCATCCGCTCAAATCCCAGGTTATATCGGATATTCACAGTTTTTTTCTTTGTAATATCCTTTCTGGTATTGATAAATCCAATTCGGTATCCTTCTGTATAAGTACGGGCCATATCATCGATCTGTTGCTGGGTAAGGCTGTTCAGAAATTCCGCAACACCCGTCTCATTTTCTGACACATATTCCCCATACTGATAAAGATATCGAAGATCTGTAAGATCGGAATCCATAATGATCCTTACCGCAAAATCAAGAGAGGGATCCACACCTTCCGCAATCCTCTTCTCCATCATATCCTGGCAGTAATCATTCACATAGGATCGAAGAATGTCCTCTGTTGTTTTGACAGACGGAAGCTCTTCTTCAGAAAATGCGGAATGTACTTCCAGAAAAAGTTCGGCAGCAACTGTATAATCCCACCATTTTTTTTCATATGCATAAACAACAGAACCTCTCAGCTCTGCATACAGAAAACTCATTGCTTTTCCATATTCTCCAAGGCAGGTTTCTGCATAGGCAGGATTGCCATAGGAATAAAGATAATTTTCTGGAAACAGCTCTCTGTAAAGAGACTGATTCTCTTCCTTTAATTCCTCCAGTGTAAATTCTGTTTCCTGTCTTTCCAGAATTTCTCCTGTTTTTTTCAAAAAATTTGCAGCAGTTCTGAAAAACTCATCAAAAGGTGCTTTTATCTCCTGTTCTGTACAAATTTCTGCAATTCTGTCCTTTGCAAGCGCAAAACGTTCCATCAGCAATTCGTCCAATCTGTTATCTCCTTTCCAATCTGCATTCCGTCGAAAGCTCTATGCATCGATCACATTCCCCAGACGGATATGTTTGTCTATCAATTCTTTCATATATTCCCAGATTTCCACAGAGCCTTCAGAAGTATGCTCGTTTCTTTTGTAAATCTGGCTTTTTCTCACTCCATGCTCTGCCCAGCTTCTTCCATTTGATGCATCGTTCAAAAGAAGCGGCTGACAGTTGTCCAATACATGGGCAAATTTTGCTTCCGGAGTTTCATAAGCTTCAAATTCCTCCCACAGTTCCCGGAACCATTTGCACTGATCCTCAGGAAGCATGCCAAAAATTCGGTCTGCCGCTTTCGTTTCTCTTTCTCTTTTTGTTTCCGCGCCTGCTTCATCATAAGCATAAGTATCTCCTGCATCAATTTCAACAAGATCATGGATCAGGACCATTGGTACAACCTTTGCAAGATCCACCTCCTCGTTGGAATACTCCTTAAGAAGCACAGCCATCAAAGCAAGATGCCAGGAATGCTCCGCATCATTTTCTTTTCTGTTTCCATCTGCAAGATACGTCTGGCGGATGATATTTTTTACTTTGTCCACCTCGACAATAAATTCCATTTGTTTTTTTAATCGTTCCATATATTACACTCCCATCAAAAAAAAGCCCAGCCATCCCACCATAAGGATTCCATTCAAAATAGAACCCACAATACTGGTATGATGCATACGCTTTTCCTCCGAAAAACTGGAAAGTCCCATAATAAATCCATAAACAGAAAGCATTGCGGCAAAAAGACAGATTCCGCCCACAATAAATCCATACTTTCCATTCAGTCCATACGCTGTAAAGACAGCTGTCAAAAACAGAAAAAGAGAAGCAGCTGCCAGCCACACTGACAGCTTTCCCTTCTCTGCTTCTTTTGTTTTTGTAAATGAATATCTATATCTTTTCGCCATAGTGTTTTCTCCTCAGGTGATCACAGACGGCAAACAGCAGATAACCTGCTGCCGCCCCTGCCGTATTTAAAATCAGATCGTCCACATCAAAACATCCTACCTTTGTTACAAGCTGGATGGTCTCCACACAAAAACTCAGGCAAAATCCGGACAAAACGATCAGGAATCCGCTGCGCCATCTCCGGCTGATGACCGGCAGGATAAACCCGAAAGGAATGAATCCTATTACATTCCCGAAAACATTCAAAAAAAAGGCAGACAGACCTACCTGTCCTCTGTAGACCCAGAATCTCCGGATCTCTGCAAAAGGTTTTAAATTGTATCTGTACACACTTTCTTCCCCTGGCATACGTCCATATCCTTCTGAAAAAAACAGCACATAGCTTAAAAGCAGTACATATACAATGAATAATATAACTCCCATCTGCCTGATCTTACGCTTTGTTTCCTTACTCAATTTCTGCTGTCAGATCAGAATTTCTGATCTTCTTTTAAGAAGTCTCGCACCGCCAACGATCAAGAGAACGCCGGCTGCAATACCTGTCACCAGGGTGATAATGCCCACTGCCAGATTGCAGGCTCCTGTTCTTGTTATGGTTTTATAGATCTTTTCGTTCACGGAAAAACCTCCTATTTCACTCCATACTGGCGATAATAATCATCAATAGCTGCTTTAACAGCGTCATCAATGATCACCTGTCCATTGATCTCTTTATTATAAAGATATTCTGTCACTTCTGCCATATCTACGATTGCAGCAGTTTCAAATCCATACAGATCTCTGACTTCATCAAGGGCACACTTTTTGCCTCCCTTGCCTACTTCCATACGGTTCAGGGATACCATAAGACCCACGATGGTCACATCTGCAGCTCCTTTTACCTTAGGAACGGTTTCTTCCATAGATTTACCGGAAGTAGTTACATCTTCAATCATAATAACACGGTCGCCATCTTTCAGAGTACTGCCCAAAAAGCTGCCTTTATCTGCGCCATGATCCTTTTCTTCTTTACGGTCAGAGCAGTAACGTACCTCCTTGCCGTAAAGTTCACTGTACGCAATAGCAGTTACAACACTTAACGGAATTCCCTTATAAGCAGGTCCAAATAATACATCAAAATCATCCCCATATTTATCATGGATTGCCTTTGCGTAATATTCCCCCAGTTTTTTCAGCTGAGAACCTGTTACATAACCGCCGGCATTCATAAAAAACGGAGATTTTCTTCCGCTTTTCAAGGTAAACTCTCCAAATTTCAAAACCTTGCTGTCTACCATAAATTGAATAAATTCCTGTTTATACTGTTCCATATCTCTTTAACCTCCGTTTTACGGGCAAGCCCTTTTCATTTTCTTGATCTTACTGTTTTCATTCTATCACATTCACTATTGTTTTTCAATGAATGGATTCTTATTGTATCAGGCTCTGTTTTTTATATTTTTTCATTACATAGTAATAATAAGGAATAAGAGGGATCAAAGCTGCGATCCAGGCCATAGGGTCTGCAAGGCATACTCCTGTAAAGCTTGTTTTTCCTGCCACCAGAAAAACGATCGCGGCTCTGGCAACCAGTTCAAACACTCCTCCCAGCATGGGAACCAGACCATATCCCATTCCCTGAAGTGCATTTCGAAAAAGAAAAATAGTGCAAAGGAACGGATATGCCCAAAATACCGTCCTGAAATATGTAACCGACACTGCCACCACTTCTGTCTCTGAAGGACTGATAAAAAGATAGGTAAAATATTTTCCAAAGAAATACATCAGAACCATCTCTATCACACTCCATACCAGAAGCATGATCCAGGAATACCGGACACCTTCACGTACACGATCCATACGTCCCGCTCCCCGGTTCTGTCCCACATATGTAGCTATGGTCGCTCCCAAAGAAACTGCCACCATAGTGATAATATTCTGAATTTTTCCGGCAGCAGAAAATCCCGCCATATGCACTGCTCCATAAACATTTACCGCTCCCTGGACAATAATTGTTCCAATAGCTGTAATGGAAAACTGCAGTGCCATAGGAATGCCCAGAGCCATCAATTTGCCGAAACTTCCTTTTCTCAGTTCAAAATTCTTTTTCTCCAGATGAAGGATCGGATATTTCTTCACTATATAAATCAGACAGCATATTGCTGAAATTGCCTGGGCGACTACTGTTGCATAAGCGCAGCCTTCTACTCCCATTCCAAAAAATTTAATCAGGACTACATCCAGTATTACATTGATCACAGCAGAAATAATCAGGAAATATAACGGAGATTTCGAATCACCCAATGCACGAAGGAAGGCCGCCAGAGAATTATAAGCTGCAGTAACAATAAGACCTGCATAAATAATCCCCATATATGCCATAACATCTCCCATAAGGTCTTCCGGAGAATTCATCAACCTCAGAATAGGCTCGTTCAGCGCCAGAAGCCCCACTGTCATCACTACTGTAAATCCAGCCATCAGATAAATTGACATTGCTACATAATGACGCATATCATCATATTTTTTTGCGCCGAACATCTGTGAGACAATGATCGCAAATCCACTGCTGAGTCCATTCAGCCATCCGGTCACAAAAAACATCAAAGATCCAGTACTTCCAATTGCCGCCAGTGCATCTACACCAATGAACTGTCCAGCCACAATAGAATCTGCAATATTATAAAACTGCTGAAATACATTTCCAAGAAACATAGGGATCATAAACCAGATGATCAGCTTCACTGGATTCCCCACGGTCATATCACTTGTTCTGTCTTTTTTCATTTATTTATCTCCTCGAAAAAAGGGTCTGCTGTAATTATATACCCGGATCATTCCGGTTATACTTTACAGCAGCCCCCTGTCACTTAAAAATCATTTTACTGCCCCGATCAATTCAGAGATATCTTCCACTTTCTGGCGCTGCATAAAATCCTCGATCCCGGCCACAACTTCTTCTGTTGCATAAGGATTAAAGAAATTAGCCGTTCCTACTGACACCGCAGTGGCGCCTGCCATCAGAAATTCAAGAGCATCCTCTGCTGTAGCAATTCCCCCCATTCCAATGATGGGAACCTTAACCGCCTGGGCCACCTGATATACCATACGCACTGCCACAGGTTTTACTGCCGGTCCGGACATTCCGCCTGTTTTATTTGCCAGAGCAAATGTTCTGCGGTTAATATCAATCTTCATCCCTGTAAGGGTGTTTATCAGCGAAAGTACGTCTGCACCGCCTGCTTCTGCTGCCTTTGCCATTTCTGTAATATCAGTTACATTTGGACTCAGCTTCATGATCACAGGCTGTTTCGCATACTTCTTCACTTCTTTCGTAATAGCTTCCAGTGCTTTTGGATCCTGACCAAAAGCAATCCCGCCTTCTTTTACGTTTGGACAGGATACATTGATCTCCAGAAGGTCTACAGATTCATTTCCCAGACGTTCTACCACTTCACAATAGTCTTCTGTAGTTTTTCCACAGACATTTACAATGATCCTGGTATTATATTTTTTCAAAAAAGGAATATCTCTTTCACAGAAAACATCGATTCCAGGATTCTGAAGTCCAATTGCATTCAGCATACCGCTGGGAGTTTCCGCAATCCTGGGAGTAGGATTTCCAGGCCATGGTACGTTTGCTACACCCTTGGTAACTACTGCACCCAATTTGTTCAGATCCACAAATTCACTGTATTCTGCCCCTGAACCAAAAGTTCCAGAAGCTGTCATTACAGGATTTTTAAGTTCCACACCTGCCAGAGTAACGGCTGTTTTTATCATAATTCCACCTCCGTGCTCAAAAATACCGGTCCGTCTTTACAGATACGTTTATTATGC